>JAFQYI010000207.1 GCA_017406505.1 bacterium | reverse complement strand
TCTCGTATGAATAATCATATTGTAAATTCATCGTTTTAAGAATATCTGCTGCTGTTTCAAAAAATTCAGAATTTGCCATATATTTATTATAAAGCTAATTTGAACTTTTTTAAAGTATTTTTTAAAATTTGTATAAAGATAAAAATTTTAGATAAGGTAAATTAAAATTTGTCTTATTAAATAAATTATTTATTCCGTAAAAAAATATATATATTAAGTTTTGTTAATCAAAATAAAAATTAATCAGAATTTTAAAAACAAAAAAGACTTTTATTAAGAATTGTAAATATGAATTTTTGCTCAAAACAATTGATATTATTGGAGTGTAAAAACTTTATAAAAATTAACATAATTTTTCTGCAATTTTCACTTCGATATATACTTTATATATATATGAGAGATAAAAAGTTTTAATAGAGAGTTAAAACAATTTTTTAGAACACATACATTTTACCATACACACACTAAACCTTTCACTTACACACGAGGAAGCAAAGAAGCTTTCGAGGGACTTGCAAAAGTCTCTTTTTTTTATGCAAAATTTTTTATAAAAGTTTATCTACAATTCGTTCTAAAGTGATTTTTACATGAGCATAATTTAAGCCGCCTTGCATATAAACAGCATAAGGTGGTCTTACCGGTCCATCAGCAGAAAGTTCAATTGTAGAACCTTCAACAAAAGTTCCTCCAGCCATTATTAAATTGTCATCATATCCGGGAACTGTATCCGGTACTGGTGTTAAATATGATTCTACAGGAGAACATTGTTGTACTGTTTTACAAAATTCCAAAAGTGGTTCTTTTTTGCCAAATTTTATTGTTTGGATTAAATCAGTTCTTATTTCTTGTGGTTTTGGTGTAGAGATAAAACCTATATCTTCAAAAACTTGTGAAGCAAGAATTGCACCTTTTACGGCTTCTGCAACGATTGACGGTGCCATAAATAAACCTTGAAACATTAATCTTGTCTGGTTAAACATTGCTCCACCTTCACGACAAATGCCGGGTGCTGTTAAACTTGCTGCTACCATTTCAACAAGTTCGTCTTTTCCTGCAATATATCCACCTGCTTCAACAATTCCTCCACCTGCATTTTTTATTAAAGAACCTGCGATTAAATCTGCTCCTACATCTGTTGGTTCAAGTTTTTCTGTAAATTCTCCGTAACAGTTATCCACAAAACAAATACAATCAGGATTTTTGTGTTTAACTGTTTCGACAATTTTTTTGATAGTTTCTATATTAAGAGATTTCCTTAAAGAATATCCTCTTGAACGCTGTATCAAAACCATAGTGGTTGATTTATCAGTCATTTTATCAAGTTTATCAAAATCAATTTCTCCGGATTCTTCAATCAAAGGAACTTCATCATATAAAACTCCATGTCCCATAAGAGAATGTTTATAATTTCCTCTTTTTCCGATAACTTCTTCCATTGTATCGTAAGGAGAACCTGCTACAGATAAAAGTTTATCTCCATGTCTTAAACAACCAAATAAACAACAAGACAGAGTATGTGTACCCGAAACAAAATGAGGTCTTGCCATAGCCTTTTCTGCATGGAAAACATCTGCAAATACGTTATCTAAAGCTTCTCTGCCTATGTCATCATGCCCGTATCCGGAAACAGAATAAAAATGCTGCATACCAATTTGGTTTTTTATAAAAGCATCTAAAACTTTTTCTTGATTATACTCTTTTATATCATCTGTAATTTTAAATTGCTTTTCAACTTTTTTTTCTGCTTGTTCAATTGTTTCAATAGTTGTCTTTTTCATAACAAAATCTAAACATAAATATCAAATAGTTTCAATTACGTATTCTATAATAAAAATTTTTGATGTATTATGAATAAGGTTTGAGAAAGAAATGGTATGTCAGAAAATTTTAATTCACAGGAAGAACAGGATTTTATTCAAAAAAGTAAAACTTTTTCAAAGTATTTAATGCAAGAAAAAGAAGATGAAAAACAAAAACAAAGTCTTTTTGGTATTATTGCAGTAATTATGTCTATTTTGCTTGTAATAGCAGGAGTTTTTGCTGTATTTACTTATTTTACCGATTCCTCTGCTATAGATATTTTGAAACTTAATAAAAAAAATGATGTTATTAAATTAAAAAAACAAAAATTTAATGAAAATATTTTCAACAGACGTCAAAATATTTTGATTTTAGGAGTAGATTCTAATGGTTCTGATGCCGATCCTTTTGAATCTACACGTTCTGATACTATTTTGATTTTGAGTATAAATCCAAAAGTTAAAGGTGCAAATATTATTTCTATTCCCAGAGATAGTAAGGTCTTTATTGCTCATAAAAATGGTGTTCAAAAAATAAATGCTGCACATGCTATCGGTGGCGTAGAATTAACTAAAGATACAATAGAAGAAACTTTCGGAATTAAAATTAATAATTATATTGTTTTTAATACAGACGGAATTGTAAAATTTATTGATGCTATCGGTGGTGTTCCTGTCTATGTCGAAAAAGATATGGTTTACCACGATTGGTCAGGAAAACTTCATGTAAATTTAACAAAAGGGACACATCTTTTAAGTGGTAAAGATGCTGAAGGCTTTTTAAGATTTAGAAAAGATGCTTTGGGTGATATAGGTAGAACTTCAAGACAGCAATGGTTTTTAAGAGCTTTAGCTGAAAGATTGAAAGACCCTGCTATTATTCCAAAAATTCCTGATGCACTTAAAGTGGCTGATGAGTATGTAAAAAGTGATTTAAGTTTATATCAAATGGCTCAATATGCTGCTTATGCTACAGGAATTGATTTATCGAAAATAGAAACTGCAACTCTGCCCGGAGCACCTAATAAAAAAGGATACGTTAGTTATTGGATATTAGATCCCGATCAATGCCGAGATGTTATAAATAGAATGATTTATAATAGAAAACCGGCTGTTGATACAGATAAATTGCCGGTTGCCGGAATTATGTACACTCCTAATAATGAACAAAATGCTATGAATTTGAGGAATAAGCTTGAAGAAGCCGGATATACCGTTAATGTGCAAAAACAATCAAGACTTCCTCACCCTCAAATCTTTGGACATTCTAATATTGTTACAAATCAATTTTTGAGCAGATTGAAGAATACTTGTCCGGAATTAGAAGATATGCAATTTGTTTATGACCCAACAAGAATTTATTGTGTAAATAGTGATTTTACTTTAATACTTTCAAAATAATTTGACAGATAAAAAGAAGGACAAAAATATGGAAATTTTAAAACTTGCTGTACCCAACAAAGGTAGATTATCCGAAAGAATATATTCGTTGTTGAATAGTGCAGGGTTAAATTTTCCGACTAAAGGAGAGAGAGTATTACAAGTTACAACAAAAGACGGAAATTATTCGGTTATATTTTTGAGAACACAAGATATTCCCAGTTTTGTTGAAAAAGGTGTTGCTGATGTTGGTTTTACGGGGTTTGATATTGTTACTGAATCAGAAACTGATATAGATAAAATTCTTGATTTAGATTTTGGTAATTGTGAAATGGTTGTTGCCGTCAGAGAAGAGGACAGTTATCAATCTATAGAAGAATTGCCTGAAAAATTCAAGGTAGCAACATCTTTTCCCAATATAACAAAAAAGTTTTTTGAAGGTATTGGAAAAAAAGCTGAAATAACAGAGGTTTCGGGAGCAACAGAAATTACGCCACGATTAGGTCTTGCTGATGTGGTTGTAGATATTACATCTTCAGGTGCAACTTTAAAATCTAATAAATTAAAAATTATTGGAAGTATACTAAAATCATCAGCCGTAGTAATTGCAAGAAAAAATTTATCTCAAGAGTTAAAGGAAAAAACTCAAGTATTACTTATGGCTTTGCAGTCAGTACTTGATGCTGAAGATAAAAAATATTTGATGGCACATGTTCCAAAATCATCTCTTGAAAAAG
>JAFQYI010000001.1 GCA_017406505.1 bacterium | reverse complement strand
TGTTTATTTTGTTCTTGTTGTAAATATTCTTTAACTATTGCTATATTTAATTTATCTAATTCGTCTAAGTCTGTTATGGAAATATCTTCATTTGTATTGAGACAATTTTCTTCTTGTATTTCTTTTACAACATCTTGCAGAGAAATAATTAAAGGTATAGACAAAGTGTTATCACCACACAAAATAAATTCATCATTTGCCATTTCATCTAAAAATGAATTATATTTTTCTTTAAATCCCGAATTTTCAGAAGATGGGAAAATAGCCCAATTACAAATATTTTCCTTGATTTTAGTTAAATACTGATTATTATGTTTAAAAATTGGAATTAATCTGATATTTGATTTATCATAAATATACTTTATCGTGTTTTGTACAATATTAGAATTTGTAATATCTGAAATTACATAGAATTTCTTCTTTATATCATTAATTATAGATTTGAAAATTAACGGATAATATTCTTCGTCAATTTGAGAAAGATCTATTTTAAAAGAACCTCCAATTTTATTCGTCAAACCAACTTGTTGTTTGCTGTCTGCAAATATTTTTCTTTGTTTGTATTTAAGTAATTTATTGCAAAACATCATTAGCTCAGGATTTCTTGAATCTTTACTTTCTGAAACAAATATATTAACAAAAGTTTCAAACGGAATAAAATTATCATTAGAAGATTCCACATACTTTTGAACAGATAAAATTATATTTTGCAGTATAGACTTAGTTTCAAAAGAATATTCATTTAATTCATTTTCAAAAATATAATCAAGAGCCAAACTATCCAAAGGAATTCTATAGTGAGAACCATAAACAAGATTGTTATCAGTATTAATATTTGTATATTTTCCTTCAAAATCTAAAAGCACAAATCTTGTAAGTCTTTTTTTAAAAGAATTTATTATATTTTGTACAATAATATTACTTTGCTCTAGCCTATCGCAAATAATACCAAAACCCGATGATAAAAATTTTAAATCTGTAGAAACAGTCAAATTAGTATTTCTCAAATATTTTCCCCAAATAATTTCATTATATTTAGGCTTAAATAAATCAATAATTTCTTTTGCATCTAAATATCCAACATCGGCATTTTTGGACGGAATATATCCGTTATATCTCGATAAATTATTTTTTTTATCAACGGACAAATAAAATTTTACATTTGCAATATTAACATCATGGTTATCTGTGGTTCTTATATCAACAATTTGAGAAATAACAGTATAATTATCATCGTCTATATATAAAAAATCAGACAAAAAAAGGTTACTTTCTTTTGGAGAATATAAAATTTCTGCAGTATTCTTTTTGATTTCGTAAATTTGCATGCAATAAATAGTCCTTCTTATTTTTTTATTATACACAAAAAGATTTTTATTGAAACTCTTTAAATTATATTTTTTTGTTGAAAGGTTTTTATAAATCTGTTATATTAAATAACAATAGGAGATTTTGTATGGCTGGTAAAATATTTGATACTTTTTTGGAAAAAATTGCTGAATTTCCTTTTTGGGTGAAAGAAATAATATATATAAAGCTTAGAGATGAACCTCAAAATGCATATCTTGCCGAAGCTGAATTAAATTCGCCAATGGAAGAAATTTTTCAAGCATACAATCCTATTATAACATATAAAGGTAAAGAAGAATTATCAGAACGTAATTTTCAAGAAGATGAGGCTGTATATAGGTTTTTAAAATTTATAACAGAGCAATCATCTATAACAGAAATTACTTTAAGAAATTTTTGGACTCTTGAAAAGACAGCGAAAATAATGGTCTATTGTATACAAAAAGAATACATTAAAAAACCATCATCTTTAAAGATAGAAGCTCTTGCTTTGTATATTTCCGGAAAAATCAAAACAGGGGAATATTTTAAACGAATGGGAATAATAAGTATTGATCAACTTGATACTGCAATCAGAAAACAAAAAGAGCTTGAAGCAAGTGGCAAACAGGTTCGTTTTGCAGAAATAATGATTTCACTTGGTTATGTTACAGAACAAGAAACAAAGGCAGCAATATTTTTAAAAGAAGAGTGTAAGAGCAGATTTATTTTCAATACCAATATTCTTGGAAAGAGCTCAAATGCTATATCAGTAAATACAGCAACTGAAAAAACAGCAAAGTCTGAGCCCAATTCTTCACAATTAGTACTACTTAGACAAGAAGTTTATGAATTACAACAAAAAATAAGAGATATTGCAAATATAATCAAAAGGTAAAATATATGAATTTACCGGAGTATGCTCTCTTATGCAGAAATAATCGATGTGGATTAATAGATGAAGAACATTATGGTATTATTTTAAGATATCAAAATGGATTAACAGATGTTATTGGAAGAGATAATGATTATTTATTTAGTTTAAGGTCTTGTATGAAGCCTCTTCAATTATCGGCAATTTCGGAGGTTATAGAGGCTTTTAGACTAACAGATAAAGAAATAGCAGTAGCAGCAGCTTCTCATTGTGGAGAAGATTGTCATACAGAAGCTGTTTTAAGTATTTTAAACAAAGCAGGATTAAAAGAAAAAAATTTATTATGTCCACCACACGAGCCATTAAGT
>JAFQYI010000206.1 GCA_017406505.1 bacterium | reverse complement strand
TATATATGGTAAATTTTGTTGATTTGATAAAAAATATCCTAATGATGAATTCTGAAAAAACATTCATTGGTCTATCAAGTTTTAAAAAACCAAAAAAAATCATGAAAAAATATATTGCTAAATCAATTAAAAAATCTGATATAAAACTATCCGATTTAATGAGAAAAGATACTAAAAAAATAAAGCTTTAATTAAAATAATAGTCTTGTTTATTTTGTCAAACAGTAATTTTTTATCTTTTTGAAATATAATATTATATATTCTACTATTTAATATATAATATGAAATATCAAAGGAGATAAAAAAATGAAAAAAAAGATATTCTCATTATTACTTTTATTAATGACAATAACCGATTGTTATGCTTTGGCAGATACGAAAATGTTTGATACAGAACATTTAAAGGTAAACAATGAAGTGGCAAAAAAAACGCCAACAAATATTGTTCTTACTTCAAACGTTTTAAATACAGTTATTGAATATAATGTAATAGAAATTCAATTTGCAGAAGATTTTTCAACCAAAACAGCTAAGATTGGTGATAAAGTCGGATTTTTAATAAAAGATGGTTTAAAAACTCAAGAGGGCACTTGTATTTTACCTGATGGTTCACAAATTGAAGCTGAAGTTGTAAAAATTGAAAAGCCAAAATCTTTTAACAGAAGTGGAAAAGTAACTCTTTGCTTTGATAAAGTTATCTTACCTGACGGTAGAAAAATTGATTTAAGCGCAAAGTTATATTCTCAAAAAGAATTTTTATCAAGAGGAAAACTTAATGCTCTTGGAAAAGGGTTAGGAACAACTCTTGGTGCAGGAGCAATTGCAACTGGTGCTGGTTGTGGAATTGGCGTTGCAGCAGGAGCTGTAATTATAGGAGGATTTGCAATTGGGCTTCCTGTAGGTATTGCTGTTGGTGCTTTAGCTGGTCTTTGCACTCCGGGGCTTCACTATAAAGCTAAATCCGGTGATCCCTTATTAATTCAATTAACTGATAATTTGAATATTAATAAATAATGTATAACTAATTTTGGAATTAGGCTATATTAAGAGATAATTTTGTAAATTTTCATATAAAAAACAGTAACATATTATAAATGTTACTGTTTCTTTCTGATTGATATTTATATACTAAACAATACCTTGTGCTTTCATTGCTTTGGCAATTTTTCTAAATGCCGCAATATTCGCTCCAGCTGCATAATTACCTGAACAACCATATTTTTCAGCAGATTCTTCACAAGCTTTGAAAATATTAATCATGATTTGTTCTAAACGTTTATCTACTTCTTCAAATGAGTAATAATATCTCATACTGTTTTGGGACATTTCAATAGCAGATGTAGATACACCCCCTGCATTAGCAGCTTTAGCCGGTGCAAAGAGAACATCATTTGTTTGTAAATATTCAATAGCTTTAGCTTCCGTAGGCATATTTGCACCTTCTCCAACAGCTATAACACCATGATTCACTAATTTTGTTGCTGATGTCAATGAAAGTTCATTTTGTGTTGCACAAGGAAGTGCTATATCAGTAGGAATAGTCCAAATTGGTGCATCATTTCTATCTATCGTTTCAATGTATTCAGCATCTTTATGTTCTCTTAAATATTCTTTTATTCTTCCACGTTCAACTTCTTTGATTTGTTTGATTAAATCGAGATCTATACCATTTTTATCGTATATGCATCCATTTGAATCACTCATAGCAATAACTTTTGCACCATATTGCTGAGCTTTTTGACATGCATATATAGCAACATTACCTGAGCCTGAAATAGTAACTTTTTTACCGTTAAATGATTGGTTATTATTTGCTTTAAGCATTTCTCGCATATAATAAATCAATCCATATCCTGTAGCTTCAGTTCTTGCTAAAGAACCACCATAACTAACAGCTTTACCGGTTAAAACACCACCTTCATAACCATTTTTAATACGTTTATATTGTCCGAATAAATAGCCGATTTCTCTTGCTCCAACACCTATATCACCGGCTGGAACGTCAATATCAGCACCAATATGTCTGTACAATTCTGTCATAAAACTTTGACAAAATCTCATTACTTCACTATCAGATTTACCTTTAGGGTCAAAATCACAGCCACCTTTAGCTCCACCAATAGGCAAGCCACTTAATGCATTTTTAAAAATTTGTTCAAATCCTAAAAACTTCATAATACTTTGATTTACGCTAGGGTGAAATCTTAAACCACCTTTATATGGACCAATCAAAGAACTATATTGAACTCTATAGCCTCTATTTACTTGAACTTGACCATTATCATCAACCCAAGGTACTCTAAATGTAATAATTCTTTCAGGTTCAATTATTCGTTCTAATAATGCTAATTGTTCGTACTCTTTATGAGCAACAATTACCGGTTCAATACTAGTTAAAACTTCAGTTACAGCCTGTATAAATTCGGGCTCGTTAGAATTTTTATTTTTTGTTTTTTCTAAAACATTTTCCAAATATTTATTCATATACTCTCCAATTCTAATACTTTTCAATAAAATTTTATCAAAAAATTTAAGAATTGAAAAGCTTTCATAATAAAAATTGTAAATACATACATATCTACTTTGATTCAAATTTTTGATAATATATTTATTAGGATTTTAAATAATAGGCAAACTAAGTATGACCAGCAAAATATATTACATTGAAGGTTTATTTATATAATTATTGATGCATTTCCACATTATAATGATTTCTATATATTATTCTGAAAAACGGAATAATTCATATTAAATTTTGATAAATAACAATATTTAGAAGTTTTAAGAAAATATTTTTACCTATTATTTATATAAATTAATATGAATTCTTTTTTAATTCCTTGTATTTAAAAAGCATTTAATTATATATTGAAATCATAAGAGATAAATATTATTTATAATTTTTCAAGTTTTACAATTTCTGGTGCAATCATCTGCCAAGCTTTTGTATTGGGATGTGGGTCTGTTTCACTTCTTTGATATTCTTTTGTATATAATTTATTATCAAATATATCATCTAATATTATTACTTCTATTCCTAAATTTTTTATTTGTTGAACTCTTTCTTTGGAAAGATAAAGATAATTATAGTTTTTAATGTCATAGATTATAAATATAAATTTTGTTTTTGGATATTTCTTGTCAATTTCTTTTTTCATTGCTTGTATATATGCAAAAAATAATTGATATCTTTCTTTATCAGGTATATGATTCCAAAAATAATGATTTTTTAAATAATAATAGATACAAGTATTTTTAAGATATTTTATAATTTTAAACTTTTCTTTCTTTTCAATTAATTTCTCATTCTGTAAATAATGTCCATAAAAAGAAAAATAGTCAAGTATCCAGGCATCAAGGTACATTCTTCTTATTTGATCTTGAATGTATACATATATAATACACTCTGGTTGTGGTTTGACAGGTTTTTGATGTTCTAATAAATATAATGAGTGTTGTAGTCCTTTGGCTCCAATACTATAATTATATACAGGCCTTTTTGTTAATTTTGATAAGTAATATCCTAAATGGTCGGTATCACCGTTTCCAAATGCAAATGAACACCCATATATTAGTATTGGTGATTTTTTATATTGTAGTCCACATGGTTTCCTTAATATATTAAAATCAATATTTTTCATTGAAAAATCTGGTCTAATAACATTATAATAACGTAATGCCTTGAAAAAAGGGGCATCTTTACATTTTATGTATTCTTTGAAATAAAGAAAATAATCAAAAACTGCAATTGTTAAAATAAAAATTAATAATGTATATAATATAGAAATTAAATATTTATTCAAGCTCTTTCCTTTATTATTTTATTATAATAGCATACAGTAAATTAATATGCAACCAAATCAAAAAGATAGCATCATAAATTCATTAAATTTTAATGCAACTTTTTTACATAAGAGATTTTTAAATTATTTGAAATTTATCCTGTAAAAATTTCATAAATTTTATTGAAGATAAAAAGATTTCAAGTATATTTCTGAAAAATGGTTAATAAAATTGCAGAAAAAACTTATTTTTTGTTTTTTCTAAAACATTTTCCAAATATTTATTCATATAATCTCCAACTTTATTACTTTTCGATAAAAATTTATCAAAAATTCTCAAAATTGCAAACAAATTTTATCGAAACAATCCTTTTATGTTGGGAGTTTATAAAAACAATAATTTAATATACTTATATTCTTTTAATTGCACTATAAATATAATTCAATAGATATTTAGTTATTTATTAATTCCTATTATTCTGGTTTCTGATTTTATTTTTTCAACATTTATGATACTCTCTTTTTATGAAAAAACTTGGGAAAATAGTTTTAATACTTTTAATAGTCAGTATAATTTTAACTTCTTGTTTTTCTATAGATAGAAAAAAAGAAAATATAAAAGAGCAAATAATTCAAAATAAAAAATATGACCTGACTTATATTCAGCCAATAAGTATCCATCAAAATGGCAGAGATTTTTTACAATCAGAACTTCCTATAGGCAATTTCGGTGGAGAATTTATCACTTCAACTATCGGTGAAGGTCCAAAAACTTTCAATCCTTGGACAGCAAAAGATAATACATCTACTGAAATATGTGCTTTAATGTTTGATTCTTTACTAACAACAGATGTAAATACCGGAGAAGTTAAACCTAATATGGCTAAATCAATAGAAATTTCTCCTGATAAAAAACATTATAAAATCACTCTAAGAAAAGGTCTAAAATGGTCTGACGGAAAAGAGATAACATCTGATGACATACTATTCACATGGAATGATATTATTTTATCAGGATACGGCAATACAAGTGTACGAGATTCAGTTACAATAGAAGGACATCTTCCTAAAATAAACAAAATAGACAAATATACTGTTGAATTTATAACTATTAAACCATTTGCTCCATTTTTAAGATTTTTATCAGAAAGTATTGCTCCTGCACATATTTTAAAACCTATCGTAAAACAGGGAAAAAGAGCTTTTGACTCATATTGGGGAACAAATACTCCTCCAAATAAATTTGTAACCTCCGGTCCTTTCAGACTGGAAGAATATGTTCCTGCACAAAGAGTTGTACTAAAACGTTATGATAACTATTATATGGTTAATAAAAATGGAAAACAATTACCATATCTTAATAAATATGTAATTCAAATTGTTGGAGATTTAAATAATGAACTTTTAAAATTTGAAGCTGGCGAACTTGATGTTATTTCTGTACGTGGTTCTGATGCAGCAAGATTTAAAATGAATGAAAAAAAAGGAAATTATAAATTATACAATCTTGGACCAAATACAGGTACAATGTTTTTTGCTTTTAACCTAAATAATAGAAAAAATGATAAAGGTAATTATTTTGTAAACCCAATAAAACAAATCTGGTTTAGAGATAAAAATTTCAGAACAGCTATTGATTATGCAATAGATAGAGATTCTCAAGTTGCAAATATTCTAAATGGAGTAGGTTCACCATTGTTTACTTCAGAAGCATTGGGTTCTATATTTTTAAATCAAAATGTAGCTAAAGGACATAAAAGAGATTTGAATATAGCAAAGGATTATTTAAGAAAATCAGGATTTTATAATGACAAAAATGGTATTTTACACGATAAACAAGGTAATATTGTAGAATTTGATTTATTAACAAATGCCGGTAATACAGAAAGAGAAGCCATAGGCGTTATGATAAAATCAGACTTAGCAGAACTTGGAATAAAAGTAAATTTTAAACCGATAGAATTTAATACATTAGTTGGGAAAATATCAAATTCATTTGATTGGGATACCATGATAATGGGTTTTACAGGCAATACATTAGAACCTCATAGTGGCAAAAATGTTTGGTATTCAAATGGTCCACTGCATATATTTAACCAAAGGGAAGAAAAGGATTATAATAAACAACTTCTGGATTTTGAAAAAGAAACAGATTTCCTATTTGAAAAAGGTGCTTCAGAATTGGAATATGAAAAAAGAAAAATTTATTATAATAAATTTCAAGAAATTATAGCAAAAGAAAGACCAATGATTTATTTATATTCACCATTAAGATTGATGGCAGTAAAAAACAGGATAGGAAACATACAACCCACACTTATTGGTGGAGTAATCCACAATATACCGGAAATTTACATTAAATAAAAACCGAATTATACCTAGATATTTCTTAGCAAAATGTTAATTATTGTAAAATAAACACAATTTATTTTAAATTCTATACTTTATTATAGCATAGACATAAGATACAACTGCTCCTATTGCTCTTTCAGGAGTTGTATCTTGGGTGGTATCAACTTTTAAACCATAATGCTTTATTACAGCATCTTTAGCAGCTTTTGCAGCTTCTTCATCACTTTTGCCTTGCGATTTAGCTGTTACATAAGCATTAATTGCGACATTGGAGGCACCTTGAAATGCTTGATTAGCTGCTCGTGGTGCATCTTCACCATTTTTAACACCATGAACGGCATTGTTTACTACCATACTGATTTCGTTTTGTGCAGCCTGTATTGTGGCTTCTTTATATTGTTGGTATTGCTTATTTCCATAAGCATCATTATCATTACTTAATGGTCCACTAACACTGACACTGCCATCTTCCTGTACAACTCTTTTACCTGCTTTTACATCATATTGATTTGTTATGGAAAAACCTCCATCAACCCTTGTGCCCATGAAACCTCCTTGTCCAGTTGGTAAATCCTAACAATGAAACAGCAGCTACTGTTGTACCACAAGCAATAAGAAATGCAGAGAATATAGCTGTTAGAGCATATACTAATGCAAAAAATGCAGGATTATCTGATGAAGAAGCTGCTAAAGCTGCTGAAAATGCAGTTTACAAAAGTTATGGTATAGAACCTCCAAAAACTAACGAAACTGAAAAAATAATAAAAGAAGAAGTACAGCCCACAGAAGAGCACATGAAGGAATGGTCATCAATGGCGTTGCAGTCTGCCGGTGAAGCTATTGCAGAAGCTTTAGATAAGGCATCCGGTATATCTAAAAATGTTTTAAAAGCTTCTTATGAAACTTCTGCAAAACAGGCTTACATTAGGGCTAAAATATCAGGCAAATCTGATGAAGAAGCTGCTAAAGCTGCAATTCAAGCAGTATATGATGCTGCCGGTATAAATCCAAATGATAAAACGGAAGAAGTATAACAGTAAATAGTTATTTTAATCGAAAATATACAACAAGAGCTTAAAAGTTTTTAAGCTCTTGTTTTGTGAATTACCATTTTTTAAAAACGAAAAATACAGCAAGTACAATTAAAATAAAACCTACTATGTAATTCCATTTTAAATTTTCTTTTAAATATAAAACAGAAAAAAATGAAAAAACAATTAGAGTAATGGCTTCTTGCATAATTTTAAGCTGAGCTGCATCAAAATATTCATGTCCAATCCTATTGGCAGGCACTTGAAAACAATATTCAAATAACGCAATACCCCAACTGACAAGAATAACAATCCATAATGCAGTACCTTTAAACTTTAAATGCCCATACCAAGCAAATGTCATAAAAATATTTGAAATTAATAATAATATCACAGGTGAAAGTTGTCTTAGCATTATTTCACTTCTTTCTCAACAATATCAGCAATTTTTACAATATCACCGTATAATTTGCAAAAATCATCAGGAGTTAAAGACTGCGCACCATCACAAATTGCACATTCAGGATGAGGATGAACTTCAATTTCTAGCCCATCACAACCTGCAGCAACTGCAGCCATGGACATTGGAGCAACTTTATCTCTTAATCCTGTAGCATGACTTGGATCAACCAACACAGGTAAATGTGATATCTTTTTTACTACCGGTATTGCTGACAAATCCAATGTATTTCTTGTCATAGGTTCAAAAGTTCTTATTCCTCTTTCGCATAACATAACTTGACTATTGCCACCTGATAACACGTATTCTGCTGACATTAGCCATTCTTCAATAGTTGCTGACAAACCTCTTTTTATTAAAATAGGTTTATTAATTAATCCAAGTTCCTTTAATAAATTAAAATTTTGCATATTTCTTGCACCAACTTGCAAAATATCACAGTATTTTAACATTAAAGGTATTTGTGATATTTCCATTATTTCTGAAATTACAGCAAGATTATATTTATCAGCAACTTTTTTAATTATTTTGAGTCCATCTTCACCCATACCTTGAAAAGAATAAGGAGAAGTTCTTGGTTTAAAAGCGCCACCTCTTATTGTCTTTACACCAATTGAAGCAAGCTTCTCTGCAGCTTCTTCCATTTGTTTTTCTGATTCAATTGTACAAGGTCCTGCAATAATCCCTGTATATTTACCACCAAATTTAGCATTCTTCACTTCTATCACAGTATCTAGAGGTTTAAATGTTCTACTTGCAAGTTTATAACCCGTTGTAATTTTAACAACTTCTCGAACTCCATCAAGAAGTTCAATATTTCTTTTATCAATAGTTTTTCCACCTACACAACCGATTACTGTTTGAATTTCACCTTTGGAAATATGTGCAGTAAAACCTTGTTTTTCTACAAATTTTATTACTTTTTCAATACTGTTTTCATTTGCCTGAGGCTGCATTATTATAAGCATTTTTATTCTCCATATCGACAAAAATTATAATACAAAATAAAAATAACAAAAAAGCTTTGTTAAAACAAAGCTTTTCATTTTAAACTTATGTATTTGATAAGAAATTATTCATTATCTTCTTTATTTTGACTTGAATTTTCTTCAAAAGTATTTGCTTCTTGTTGTAATTTTTTTGCTTCTCTTAATTCTTTAATTTTTTCCGGATTTAAAACTTTTAATTCAATAATACCCTTAGATTCTTTAGAAAGAGTTTCTTTTACATCAACGCCGTAATCGTCATAACGAGAATCAATTTTTCCGTCTACAACTTGTTGTTGGAACCATTCAATATGATCTTGAGCTTTTAAAGGAAATTCAGGGTGAATTTTTAACCATTGAGCATAAGACATATTTCCTCTAGGATTATTACAATCAGCACATTCTGCAACAAAATTTTGTGTAGCATTTGGACCACCTAATGATTTAGGATGAATGTGTTCAATTGTTTGCATTGATGGTTTTAACAATTCTCTTGCAATACTTTGAGCATTACCGTTAGCTTGACCGTGAGCTTTACGAACATCATTGAAATCAACAGGTATGTTCATTGCTGCATCTAAAACTGTTTCATATATTTCCGGAGATAATGAACTTTGTTGTTGTACAAGCTGTTCTGTCAAACCTAATCTGCCAATATTACCTTTTTTTAATTTTTCCATTTCTCTTTGAAGTATTTGAGAAGTTGCACAATCTTCACCATAATTGGCTTTTACTACTTCATTAGCAGCTTGCAAAGAATTGATACAATAATTTTGAGTTCTTTCTTTTAAATTTTTACCAATTTCATGTTTTGCTCTTGCTAAATCAAAACTTGGATTTTTTTCAGCTTCTTCAGCAGCAAGCATCATAACAACTCTTTGTGGAGTTCTAAAGAAATCTTTATCTTCATGAATTTTGTCTGATAAATCTTGTCCTCTAAGATTTGCAAATTCTCTAGCTTTATTACTCAATTCTTGATTGCGAACCATACGACCACCACAGCAGCTGCAAGGAACATCATTCATCTTTTTAGTTATAAAACCACCTGTGCTCACAGGAAAACCACCAAAAGATACTGTAGCTAAATTTCCACCTAAAAAGTATGCCCTTAATGCTCCTGATTCAGCTGTTTTTTGTTCTGTTTCAGGTTGTTTTACAACAATAGGATTTGTTGCTTTTTTGTTTTCTACTGGTCTTGACGAAAATAAACTTACTGAACTTACAGGAGAAATTTCCATTAAACACACACTTTCTATTTACAACTTCTACACTCCTTTTATAAGTTACCTAAAAATAAAAATTGTCTTTTATTAACCTACTTTTAACAATTCTTAATATTTAAATTTAAAAATAATCTCATATCGTATTATAATAAAAATCAGAGGAGAATTAATTATGAAAATTGGTATATTAGGATATGGTAATTTAGGTAAGGGTGTAGAATTTGCCGTTGAACAAAATAAAGACGTTGAACTTTCAGTAATTTTTACACGTAGAAATCCTAAAGATTTGCAAGTAAAATCTAAAACTGCTCAAGTTGCCAGCGTTTCTGAAATTGAAAAATGGACAGATAAAATAGATGTTTTAATTTTATGTGGTGGAAGTGCAACAGATTTGCCCGAACAAACACCAAAATATGCAAAATTGTTCAATGTCGTTGATAGTTTTGATACTCATGCCAAAATACCCGAACACTTTGAAAATGTTGATAAATCGGCAATAGAAACAAATCACACAGCAATAATTTCTGTAGGTTGGGATCCGGGGTTATTTTCTTTAAATAGAATGTATGCAAATGCAATTTTACCAAATGGCAATGATTATACTTTTTGGGGAAAGGGTATAAGTCAAGGTCATTCTGATGCAATTAGAAGAATTGAAGGCGTTAAAAATGCAAAACAATATACAATTCCTGTAGAAAAGGCTCTGCAAGCTGTTAAAAATTGTCAAAATCCAACTTTAACAACAAGAGAAAAACATACTCGTGAATGTTTTGTTGTAGCTTATGATTGGGCCGATAAAGAAAAAATTGAAAATGAAATTAAAAACATGCCAAATTATTTTGCAGATTATGACACTACTGTTCATTTTATTTCTGAAGAAGAACTTGAAAAAAATCATAGTGGCATTCCACATGGCGGATTTGTTATTCGTACAGGAAAAACCAGCGAAAAAAACCAACATGTCATTGAATATAGTTTAAAACTTGATTCTAACCCTGAGTTTACAGCAAGTGTATTAGTAGCTTATGCTAGAGCTGCTTATAAATTAAGTTTGGAAAAAAATTATGGATGTAAAACAGTATTTGATATTGCTCCTGCTTATTTAAGTGCAAAAAGTGGAGAAGAATTAAGAAAAGAATTATTATAAAAAACAAAGCAACAGAAATAAAATTTTATTTCTGTTGCTGTTTTTTTTAAATAAAGGAAGAATGGTTTTGAATATTCAATGTATAAAAGATT
>JAFQYI010000205.1 GCA_017406505.1 bacterium | reverse complement strand
TCCAAAACAGATTTGATTGAATCCATTTCTGTTGATAATGCTTGTTGTTCTGTATCTAATTGTCTTAGTCTTAATTCTAATGAACGGTCTTCTGATTGGATATTTTCTGTTTTGGCATTAATTTCTGATAATTGTTTTTGATAAGCATCTTTTTCTCTTGAATATTGATTCATAGCTGCCGTATAAGCATCTGTATCTTCAACACTGGTTGCTGACATTTGAAGTTCTGTATCACTAATTGTAGGGTCTGTAATTTTTGATATTGAACCATATTTATCAAATGTTAATTTACAATTATTATGGTCTTCTGTTACAGTTTCTAATTCTGTACTTTTATAATATCTTTCAACAGTATCATTATAAGGATATTTTTGTTTTTCAAGCCATGCTTTATCTATATAGTAAGTTGTATTTGTTGTTGTATCAGTATAATTACAATAATAACCACCTGTTTGACCTGTAGCTTTATCCATAACAGCATCTGTTGTAGCTTGTGCCGGGTCTATTGAATAAGCATGAGAATCTCCTGATGCAGTAATTGTATATGTTCCATCTGCATTTTTTGTAATAGCTCCTGTTGCGAATGCTTTTAATCCAGTATTTACATAATCCGAATATGTTACATTTAATTTATATGTTCCATTTGAATTTGGAGTATATGAATTTACGTTATATGTCGTACCTCCTAATGTATAACTGTATTCTGTTTTATAATAATCTGTTACGTTAGGAGGGGTCGGAACTGATAATGAATATAATTTATTATAAAGTCCGGCACTTTCATTTGATAAAGCTGTTCTTGCTTGATTGACCTGTTGTCCTTCAAATTCTATATTCGTTTTTCTTGCTGTAAGTGCTAAATATCTTGCTTGCGTAGCAGCTAAACCCATTACTCTCTTTCCTCCGTTTTGTTAAATTATATTGTTAATATAATTTAACATTTTGCAGTATTGAAAAATATGTTTGTACTTGAAAAATATGTCTAACCTCACATTTTTCGGGTATATTCACACCCTCATGTATTTATATAATGATTTCACACATTTAATCAATCCACAAAATGAATGATTTAATATTTTTTGTTTATTAAATCATTATGGGTGTTTATTTCAATAGTATCGTCAAGTGGTAAAAGTTCTATATCTTTTTGATATTTTACACTTAAAGCTGTTTTTATTAAATAATCTGCAAAATGAGGATTTTTCGGTAATACAGAACCATGCAAATAAGTTCCAAATACGTTATTTTTTCTTGCTCCTTCAAAACCATCTTTAGAATTATTTCCATTTCCTACCAACACTTTTGCTATTGGGTCAGTGTTTTCTTGTAAATAAGTTAATCCTGCATGATTTTCAAAACCTACAAGAGTTTTAGGTTTCAAAAAATCTGATTTTGCAGTTACATTTCCTATAAATCTTTTATTGCCTGCTATGGTATATGCATCTAGAATACCTATACCCAATAGTTTTTCACCGTTATTTGGCTGATAATATTTGCCTAAAAGCTGGTAGCCTCCACAGATTGCCAAAAATACTTTTCCGTTATTTGCAGCCTGCATCAAACTGTCTTTTTGTTTTTGTAATTCTTTTGAAACTTCTATTTGCTGTTTATCCTGTCCTCCTCCAATAAAATAGATATCATTTTGTTCAGGATTGATTTTATCTCCAATATCAATATTGATAATATCAACATCTATTCCTCGCTTTTCACAGCGATACTTTAAAGTTAAAACATTACCGAAATCACCATAAATATTGAGTAATTTTGGATATAAATGTGCTATCGTAAGTTTCAATTTTTCTTCAGACATTTCTATATGCTCAAAGCTTTTTTAACTGTTTCTATTGTTTTTGTTACAGCCTCTTCAGGAGTTATCTTGATAACTTCTCCTGTTTCTCTGATTTTAAATTCAACAAGACCTTCTGAAACAGTTTTTCCTGCAGTAATTCTTAAAGGAATACCAATTAAATCAGCATCTTTAAATTTAACGCCTGCTCTGTCATCTCTATCATCTAATAAAACTTCTATATTTTCTTTTTGAAGTTTTGAATAGATATCTTGTGCAATTTTCATTTGAGTTTCATCTTGTATATTAACAGGAATAACGACTACATGATAAGGAGCAATAGCTATTGGCCACTTAATACCATACTCATCATGGTGCCTTTCTACTGCTGCTGCTGCCGTTCTCGATATACCTATTCCATAGCAACCCATTACAAATGGGACTTCATTTCCGTTTTCATCTGTAAATGTTGCATTCATTGCTTTTGAATACTTTGTACCAAGTTGGAATATGTTTCCAACTTCAATTCCTCTTGTAACCTTTAATGGTTTTCCACATTGAGGACATTTTTCTCCTGCTTCAACAAGTCTTATATCTGTAATTGTTTCAGGTAAATCAACTTCTGTTCCAAAATTTGCACCAACCACGTGAACATCATTTTCATTTACAGCCACTACAAAGTTCTTTAAGTCTTTTACTGAATTATCTGCAATGATTTTAACATCATCAAATCCTTTTGGTCCTATAAATCCGGGTCTTGCATTAAATCCATGATTTATCATTAATTCTTCGATTTCTGCATCTGATGCTGTTCTTATTTCTTTTGCGTTTAAAGCATTCATCAGCTTTGTTTCTTCAACAGTCTTATCTCCACGAATTAAAGCCAAAATAGGGGTTTTATCTGCAATATAAACTAAACATTTACATATTAGTGTAGGTTCAATTCCCAACATTTCTGCAAGTTCTTTTATTGTTCTTGCATTAGGTGTAGAAACTTTTTCTGCTTTTTCCCAATCACCTGTTGTTTTTGCTTCCGGCAAAACAGATATTGCATGGTTTGAATTTGCAGCATAATCACAATCATCACAGTAAAATACATCATTTTCGCCACTGTCTGTCTGCGTAATTACCATGTATTCATGACTGATATTTCCACCGATTGCTCCTGAATCTGATTGTACAGGTTTTGTTTCAAGTCCACATCGTTCAAAAATTCTTGTATATGCATCTGCCATAATTTTATATGACTTATTCATTTCTTCTTCATTACGGTCAAAACTATATGCATCTTTCATTATAAATTCACGACCTCTTAAAAGTCCAAAACGAGGACGTATTTCATCTCTAAATTTTGATTGAATTTGATATAAATTTAACGGTAATTGTTTATATGAACGAACACCTTCTCTTGCTATAGCTGTCACTATTTCTTCATGCGTTGGTCCAAGACACATATCCTTTCCATGTCTGTCTTTCATTCTCATTAATTCCTTACCGTAAACTTCCCATCTGCCTGATTCTTCCCAAAGTTCTTTTGGTTGTACAAATGGCATCAAAATTTCTTGGGCACCTGCTTTATCCATTTCTTCTCGAACTATATTTTCAACTTTTTTCAAAACTCTCCACATAAGAGGAAGATAATTATATATTCCATTTGTAAGCTTCCTTATATATCCTGCTCTCACCAGAAATTTATGACTTGTAACTTCTGCATCTGCCGGAAATTCTCTGAGCGTTTCAAAAAAAAGTTTTGACATTTTCATAATTTTTGCCTTTCGGATAAAATATCTCTCCTGTATTTTATCACAAATTATAAAAGACATAAAATTATTACAATTGTTTTATAATTATATTGATACTTGCTGATTTTTATTGGTGTCTACATCATTTTCGTACTGTTTTAATTCTGTATTCGCTTCATCTATTATGCTATCAAAAACATCTACTAATGCAGCATCAAATTGAATTCCTCTCATATTATGGAGGATTTCAATAGCTTGCTGCTGGGTTCTTGCAGGACGATATGCTCTTTTTGAAACCATTGCATCATAAGCATCAGCAATAGCAACAATTCTGGAACCTAATGGAATATTTTCTCCCTGTAATCCTGCAGGGTAACCTTTTCCATTATAGTATTCATGATGATATTTTATTATTTCTACAACATCTTTTAATTGTTTTATATCTTCTAAAATTCTTACACCATGCTTAACGTGATTTTTTATTTCTTTCCAATCTTCATCACTAAGTTTATCCACTTTGTATATGATATCATCTGAAACTCCTATCATACCTATATCATGCAACATAGCTGCAAGCTCTATTTTATTTGCTGTATCATTATCTAAATTTAAAGCTTTTACCATCTTCATTGTGTAAAAAGTTACTCTTCTGCTTCTTCCCATAGTAAAAGAATCTTTTGCGTCCATCGCTTCAACTATAGCCTTTATCGTTCCTGCAAAAAGCTCTTTTAAATCATTAATTAATGCTGCATTATCAAGTTTTAATTGTAAATATTCCAATGTATTTGATACTGTTAATAAAAGTTCACTTGGCTCATAAGGCTTTTTTATATACCGATAAATTTTAGCATAATTTATTGCATCAATTAATATCGAAGCATCTGTATATGCCGTCAATAATAATCTCATTGTGTCAGGATATTTATCATAAACCCTCTTTAAAAACTCAACCCCGTCCATTTCCGGCATTTTATGGTCGGAAATTACTAAATCAATATGGTTTTTACTCAATATATCTAATGCGTCTACCGGTGAGGTAGTCTTTATAATATCATATTTGCCCCTCAATGTTCTATATAATAATGCCAAATTATCAGGCTCGTCATCTACTAATAATAATTTATACATATTCATATTATATTACCTCAATTGCATTTTCAGGCTTATTTACTGGTTTTTGCTCTCTTTGTTCAAATACTAATGGTAGTTTTATCGTAAATTTAGTACCTTTTCCAACTTCTGATTTTACATCTATTGAACCATTATGATTTTGTACAACTTTGTAACTGATTGATAATCCTAATCCTGTACCTTGTCCTACAGGTTTTGTTGTAAAAAATGGATTAAAAACTTTTGCCATTGTTTCTTCTGACATACCTTTTCCATTATCTTCAATCTCAATATATGCATTTTTGCTATCTTTTCTTATCGTTATCCAAACATCACCATGCTCTTTATCAGATACTGCAAATGCTGCATTATCAAGAATATTCATAAATACCTGATTTAATTGTCCTCCGTATGCCTCTATTCTTGGTACATCTTCGTGATAATCTTTATGAACTGTTATTTTATTTTTAAATTTATTATTTAAAATATTTAATGTTGAATCTATTTCTTTAGGTAAATCAACATTGGTAATTGCCGTTTCTTCCATTCTTGAAAAATCTTTCAAGTTAAGAATAATATTTTTTGTTCTTTCTGTTCCTTCATGACAACTTTTTATCAAAGACGGTAAATCATCTTTTAAAAACTCATAGTCAGTCTCTTGCAAAAGTTTCTCAAATTCTTGTTTATGTTCTTCGGTTAAATCATTTTTGTAATCAGCAAACTTATCTATTAACATAATTAAATCAGATGAATAATTTTTTAAGTGTGTCATATTTCCGTATATAAAATTAATCGGATTGTTAATTTCGTGCATAATACCTGCTACAAGTTCACCAAGCGACTTCATTTTTTCCGAGTGAACCATCATTGCTTGTGTACTTCGAAGCTCTTTTAAAGATTCATTTAATTGTTTTGTTCTCTCATTAATTTGGTGTCCTAAAGAACTGTATAAATTTTGC
>JAFQYI010000204.1 GCA_017406505.1 bacterium | reverse complement strand
CGGATTTTGATAGATTTACCACATTTGCATCAAATAATTTACCACTATATCAAGATTTTGATATAAAAGATTTTATATTTCTATTATTCTCCCAAACAACACTTAATCATTCTTTTTTAAAACTCATATCTAAGCTCGATAATAATAATGATATAGTGCTTAGAAGTATTAACCCAAGAGTAAGATATACAGATTGGTATACAAGGAGAGTCAATGAACAAAATTTTTATTATTTAAAACAAATTTTAAATTTATTAGAACAAAAAAATATAAAATATATACTCTATACAGAACCATATCATGCTTATACGTTAGTAGATATATATAAACAGAATGTATACAAATATATGGAAGAATTTAAAAAAGAATTAGCTCTAATTACACCATTTTATGATTTTGAGTATATAGGGAAATATTCAGAAGCCCCTATTTCTTTAGAGAATCCATATTGGCATGACCCTATACATTCAACATCCGTTCTTGGAAAAGAAATGTTAGAAAAAATGATATATAATAAAGGTGATTTTGGTGTATATGTTACAGAAAATAATATTAACAATCATTTAGAAAAACAAAAAAAAGAATTAATACAATATATGAATACTCATGTAAAAGAAATAGAAAAATTTTTAAGCTATGGTCATATTGATATGTATACTATAAAAGAATGCAAATAATTTAAAAATATAATAATAAAAATTTAAACAAGGAAAATTATATGATAAAACATTTTAAGGGTTCAATTTTAGTGACAATTTTAGGGTTAATAATTGCATTTTTATGGGGAATGCAAAAGCATTCCGGCAATGAAATGTTATGCTTATTTATTGTAATATTTCTTGCTATTCTGGAAATTACATTATCTTTTGATAATGCTGTTGTTAATGCCATGAAACTTGAAAAAATGACAGAAAACTGGCAGCATAGATTTGTAACGTGGGGTATAATTATTGCTGTTTTTGGAATGCGTTTTTTATTTCCGGTAGTAGTTGTAGCTATATTTTCAGGTTTATCATTTGCACAGGTAGCAAACCTTGCTTTAAATGACGTTGATAATTATACCCATTATCTGCATTTATGTCATGCTCCTTTGGTTACATTTGGTGGGGCTTTCTTATTTATGTTATTTTTATCTTATTTTTGTCATGAAGAAAAAGACGTTCACTGGCTATCTTTTATTGAAGAACCTATGCAAAAATTACACATGTTAAAATCAACCGAAGTTATAATAACAGCATTAATTGTTATTGGGGTTCATTATATTGTTAAGCCTGAGTATCAATTATCTGTTTTGGTAGCTGGATTTTCAGGAATTATATTGTATTTATTAATTGATGGGGTAAGTAAAACATTAGAAAACATTGCCGAAAAAAAAGCTTCTATAACAGGAGAAACTGCAAAACTTGGTTTTATTGGTTTTTTATATCTTGAGTTGATAGATGCATCATTTTCATTAGATGGAGTTTTAGGTTCATTTGCAATCAGTAAAGATATTATTATTATCACAATAGGGCTTGCAATTGGTGCTATGTTTGTAAGGTCATTAACTTTGTATATGGTAGAAATGAAAACATTAAAACAATACATATATCTTGAACATGGTGCACATTGGGCTATAGGATTTTTAGCTATAATAATGTTTATTTCAACAAACTATGAAATACCGGAAGCTGTAACTGGTCTGACAGGTCTATTTATTGTAGGAAAAGCCTTTTTTGATTCATTAAAGAATAACAAAAATATCTCATCAAACACACTTGAAGAATAAAAAAGAAAAGGGGAAAATTTTTCCTCTTTTCTTTTTTTAATAGTATCTTGAGTGAACAAGATATATAAACTACATAGCACCTTCAACTATTTTTACAAAGCTATCAGCTTTTAAACTTGCACCACCAACTAATGCTCCATCAATATCAGATTGTGCCATTTGTTCTTTTATAGTTTCAGGTTTTACACTGCCACCATATAAAATCCTTATAGCTTCTGCCGAATTTTCACCAGCAATTTCTTTAACAGTATTTCTAATCATTGCAATAACTCTGTTTGCTTCTACAGAATCACAAGTTTTACCTGTTCCTATAGCCCAAATAGGTTCATAAGCTATAATAGATTTTGCAATTTCTTCTTGTGTTAAATCTTTCAAGGCATTTTTAATTTGTGATGCAATATGAGAATCTGTAACACCACTTTCTCTTTGTTCTAAAGATTCACCACAACATATAATAGGTATTAAGCCGTTAGCTAAAATAGCTTTTGCTTTTTTATTTACCATATCATCTGATTCTGCAAAATATTGTCTTCTTTCACTATGTCCGATTATAATGTATTCACAACCTGCATCTTTAAGCATTTCAACAGAAGCTTCTCCGGTAAATGCTCCACTTTTTTCAAAATAACAATTTTGAGCAGCAAGTCTTACTTTTCCACATCCACAATCAGTAAGTGCTTTATTTGCAACATATAAAGATGTAAATACAGGAGCAACAATAACTTCAGGAAGTTTTTCTTTGTCATATTGTTTCAAACCTGCCATAACATCATTTACTAAATCTTTAGCTTCAGCCTGTAATTTATTCATTTTCCAATTACCTGCAATAACCGGTTTTCTAGTCATTTTTTAATCCTCATATTAAAGTACTTCTAGGGCTATTCCCCGACCATCAAAATAACTCAAAAATAAAAACTTATCAACTGTGTTTTAAATTAATAAAATTAATCAATAATACAAAAATAAAACTATAAAGACGTTGATATTTTTTTAATAATCCTTAAAATAAATTCAGGAGAATGGATTTTGAAAAATTATACACAAAAAGACTATTATAAAATTTTAGGTTTAAATTTTGATGCAACAAATGAAGATATAAAAAAAGCCTTTAAACGTGCTGTCATTAAATATCACCCTGATATTAACCAAAATGGTGAAAAAATATTCTTAGAAATAAAGGAAGCTTATGATGTTTTATCAGATGAAACTGAAAGAAAAAATTATGATTTTATAAGAGGATATGATATTTTAAAAAAGCAAAAAAGTTATCGTGAAAAATTTGAAAAAAACAAAAATTCAACTGAACAATTTAAAAAAACAAATGAAAATAAATATAAATACCAATATGGAAATGAATATGAAAAAACAAAAAGTGCTTCAGATTATAAAAATCATCAAATAAAATCAAAAAAAATAATAACAATTTTCAAAATCAAGTTCTAAAAAATAAATTTTATTATTTATTAAAAGATTTTATATTAAAACTTTTTAATATAAAAATAATCAATAATCAAAAAACAAGTAAAATATTACCCAAAGATGGTGAAGATATAATAATGCCAATAGAAATCTCATACAAAGAGGCTTTAAATGGTACTTTTAGAAAAATAAATGTACTACATACAGAAATTTGTCCGATTTGTGAAGGTAAAAAGTTTACAAATGGTGGTCATTGTAAATATTGTAAAGGAACCGGTGAAATTTCGCTTCATAAAAAATTAAATGTAAAAATACCACCACATACAGAAAATAATAAAAAAATCAGATTGAAAAATGAGGGTACACAAGGTTTAAAAGGTGGAAAAAATGGGCATTTATATTTAATAGTAAAGATAACTGATGATTCTTTATTCAAATTTGAAGGTAATAATGTATATTGCGAAGTTGATATAACACCTTATGAAGCAGCTTTAGGAACAGTAAAAGAAATAAAAACCATAAGAGAAAAAGTAAAATTAAAAATTCCGGCAGGAACATCTTCAGGACAAAAAT
>JAFQYI010000203.1 GCA_017406505.1 bacterium | reverse complement strand
TGGTTTTAATAAAATTTAAAATTCATTCTATTTGGTAATTTAGTCAAGTTATAAAAATATACTAATATAGCATACCATATTATATTAAAATTAATCAGTTATGTTTTTAATCTTTTTCTAATAAACAATTCAGTAGTATAAATTTGTTTATATTGGAATAAAAATTAATCCTTTGTGTTAAAATTATTTTAGATTAAAATAATTTTAAAAATTTAAACGAGGACAATTATGGAAAAAATAGATAATCTTCTATTATTTTTGGAACATAGAACAGAAAAATTAGAACATAAAAATGCTTTGGGTATGAAAACTTATTTGGGCTGGAGAGAAATTACGTTCAAAGGTCTAAGTATTTTGGCTAAGAGACTTGCTGCATATTTAATTGATAAAGGAATAGATAAAGGTGATAAAATAGCTATTCTATCCGAATCTAAACCTGAATGGGGTGCTACTCTTTTTGCTGCAATACTATCCGGTGCTACTCTTGTCCCACTTGATATAAAATTAACAGAATATGAATTAAATTCTATTTTAAGTGATTGTTCTCCTAAAATATTAATAACTTCAAGTACTTATCTTGAAAAAGCAAAACTTTTAAAAACTCAAATAAAATCTATTGAAGAAGTAATTGTAATAGATGAAGGCAGTACTGATGCTGAATGTCCTTGTATGTATAATATGCCTGATGTCCCAGATAAAAAATGGAGACATAGAAGTCCAAGTAAAACAGCTTTTATAATATATACTTCAGGAACAACAGGTATGCCTAAAGGTGTTGAAATAACTTATAAAAATGTAATTGCTCAGGTTGAATCTCTGAATCAATGTTTTAAATTAGGAATAAATGATAGATTGTTATCTATATTGCCAATGAATCATTTATTTGAATTATCTGTCGGTTTTTTAAACTTTTTAAGTATGGGTACTGCAATTTATTATTCTAAAAGTTTAAAACCAAAAGACTTATTTAGGGTTTTATCAGAAAAAGAAATTACTTTTATGGTCGTTGTTCCTGCATTTTTAAAACTTTTAAAAACAGATATAGAATCAGGTATTAATCAACAAGGCTTTTTTCAAAAATTATTATTTAAACTAAAGTTTGAAATAGCCAAACTTATTCCTTCTATGAGAATAAGAAAACTTTTGTTCCCATCTATACATAAAAAATTTGGTGGCAAATTCAAAGGTTGTATTTCAGGTGGAGCTCCTCTTGATCTAGAAGTAGGAAAATTTATTGAAACTCTTGGAATTTCTATATTAGAAGGTTATGGGTTATCAGAAGCATCTCCTGTTGTTTCTATGAATATTAAAGATGCTAAAAAATTAGGCTCGGTTGGGAAAGCTATTCCAGGAGTTCAAGTTAAAATTAATTCTGAAACAGGTGAATTAATGGTTAAAGGTGATAATGTTATGAAAGGCTATTATAATCAACCTGATTTAACAAAAGATGTTATCGAAGAAGATGGGTGGCTTCATACTGGTGATATTGCTAAAATTGATAATGAAGGATTTATTTATATTACAGGTCGTATAAAAAATATGATTGTTCTTAGTGGTGGAAAGAAAGTCTTTCCTGAAGAAGTTGAAGCTGTTTTGGCTCAAAGTCCAATTTTTCAAGAAGTATGTGTTGTCGGAACAAAAAGAAGTGGTGGGCAAAAAGATGGAACTGAAGATATCAGCGTTGTAATTGTTCCAACAAAGGATATTTCTAATTCTACACCTAATGACAGTGAACTTTTGGCAAAAATTAGAGCAGAGGTTAAAGAATTATCTTTAAAACTATCTCAGTTCAAAAGACCTACTAATATTATTTTGAGCAGAGATTTGTTACCAAGAACGGCTACAAGTAAAATTAAGAGAAAAGAAGTAAAAAAACTGGTAGAAAAGTAGAATTTTAAATAAAATTCGTTGAAAAGATATAAATAAATATGGTACAATTTAATTAAAAAATGGAAATGAATAATGGGTAAAAGATTTATAATATTAGGAATAATAATTTTAATATCTTCAATAATTATAAAATCAGCTTACGTTGGTTTTAAATCAATTAAATTAGATGAATTTAGACCAGCTGCTGTTATATTTGCAATAGATATATCTGCATCAAACCAAAATCAGTTATATAAACAAAAAAGTTATATCAACTCTTTTTGTAAAATGTTAGACCCTGATGATAAAGTTAAAATTATATCCATTTCACAAGACGCATTTTTAATTTATGAAGGTTCTTCTCAAAATGGAAGTGGTATAAGAAAATCAATGGATAAATATACACAATTTGATTCTGCTGCTTGGGGTACCGGATATGGTACAGCAATTAAAAAGGCTATGCAGCATGCTCTTTCAATGCAAAGAGAGGGCTATGATCCTACTGTAATAATTATTGGTGATTTGGAAAATGAAGGTGATGTAAAAAGACAAATTAACTGGAATACATTACCAAAGAATATAGAGAATGTGAAAAAATATTGTCCTAATTTATCAATGGCTTTTTTATATGCTCATCCATCAAAACTGGATTTTGTTAAAAATAAATTAGGTCCCGTTTTAGGAGAAGAAAAATTAGTTATTGCAACAGAAGAAATGATGGATAAAGTAAATCGTTCAATTATGAATGCAATGGGTAGATAGTAAATAAATAAAGGATAAAAAATAATGTCCGTAATAATCGTAACAACAAGTGGAGAAACAAAGTTTCAAAATAAAAAAATTATTACAATCGGAAATCAGTCTAATTGTGATGTAGTATTAAATGTTCCTGTTAGTTTTGTATTGGCATTAGAACAAACACCAAGAGGATATGCTGTAATAAATAAATTTTCTACACCGGAAATTTTATTTAGAGGACAATCTATTGGTGCAGGTATCAATATAGAAAAAGCTTGTAAATTAATGATTGCAGGAACAAATGAATTTATAGGAATAAAAATTCAGCAATCAGTTCAAGCACCAGTACCACAACAGACAACACAAGTTGTATCAACTAAAAAACCACAAATGCAGCCTAATCCTAACAGAATTCAAAGACCAGCACCTCAACCTAGACCTCAAGTAACAATGTCATCTATCGCTGAACAAGATTTTGATGAGGACGATATTAGAGAATTGTATGGTGATAAGGTCAATGCTTCAACAAAAATTAAATTAGATAAACGTAAAGCTGATATTGAGGCAAGAAGAGTTTCTATACTTAAAGAAATATCTTTTGCATTGGAAGATGCAAAGAAAAAACTTACAGCAAATAGTAATGCCGAAAAATTTTTGTTTTTAGCATTAATATTTTGTCCTATAGTTATGGCTTCTACAATAACAGAACCACTTCAACAAATGGTTGCTCCGGTGAAGAGTTTTTTCCCTATTCATATGAGAATGGTTGCAGGATATGCAATATTGCTTTTTGTTAATTCCTTGATATTGAAGCAAGGTGTTTTCTTATTATTTCAAGATAAGTTAAAGGATAAAGCTGTTACAAAAACAGGTGCTGTTGCAAAGAATTTTATGCTTTTAATTTCGTCAGCTATATTTTTTGCAATAGGTGTTATTATTTTAAGTTTCTACCTTGATGAAGAAGTTGCATTAGGACAGGGTCCAACGGTAGTTTCATTGGTCGCATTATTTGCATTAATATTATGTTCAATTATTAGTGGTTACTTTAAAAGTACAGCCAATGAGGCAGCTATACAGTATGATAAATATGAAAATCGTGAGGATTTTAAAAAAGTTCTTCAAGATTATCAACAATGGATAGGTTTATATATAAATAACCTAAGTTCTGTTAAATTGAAAAATATTAGAGATAAACAATTTATTTTGCAGCTAAAAGCCGGTGGTGAAATAATTTTAGGTATTATGACATCTCCATTTTTGGCTTATGGTGTATCAAATACTCTGGCATTATGTTTTCCTGATGCAGCAGGCTGGATTAAGCTTGCAGGAAGTTTGAAATTTTCTCCTGTATTTTTAGTTCTGGCAACGTTTATGATTGTTTTTGCTTTCTTTTCACTAACAGCGGCCTTCGTTTCAACCAAAAGAGTAAATGGAGCTGAAGTTGTTAAAAATGATGGTTTTAATAATTATATGCATCATGGTGTTGATTTATTTGGCACAGAAGCTGTGAAAAAACTAAAATCTGAAGGTTTTAGAGCATTTTTGATTGCTATTTCAATTATTTTTATAGAATTTACAATGAACGTTTCATATTTTATGCAAGAAATTGGTGGTGGCGATTGGAGTGGTATATTTTTAAGTTTTGTAGCTGCATTAGTTCCAACTGCATTGCTTGTTGCTGAAACGTTTATGTTATCACATACTCAGTTTGAAATTCATACTTGCGAAGAAATTATGTCAAGACTTGATAAAGAAATAGATTAAAGAAAGAAAAAAAGATGTTTAGATGTACAGATTGTTATAAAGAATATAGTAACCACCCTGGATATTGCGAATGTGGTAACGATCAATTTGAAGAAATATTAGAAACAAATTTTGTTGAGCAAAGTAACTCATATCAAGATTTTAATGAAGATAATTATGATGAAGAATATGATGATTATGAGGAACAATATATTCCAGACCCTGCTCCCAAATTAAAAAGAAAACCTGTATCTAAAAAATCCAAAAAGAAATCATATTCTACATTTGACAAAATTGGCGTTGGTGTATTTGTTGTATGTATTATATTATCAATATTGTCATTTATATTTATAGGGGCCGGACAAACAAATAACAATACAAAAAATTCCTCAAAAACAAGTATGAACAAAAATTATAACATACCTGTTGATATTGATAAAATATGGGATAATACTCCAATAACAGGTAGTGTTTCTGCTTCAACAGTTACACCCGGAAAATTATTAAATACAAAACTCAATTCTCTAGATTCTGAAATGAATTCTTATTTAATGAGTTTGGCTCAGGCTATGATTGATTCTTGGGATAGAAAAAATATAACAGGAGATGGCGTTACTCAAATGGAATTTAAAATTCAATCTGATGGAACAATTGCAGGAAGGAAAATTTATAAATTTTCTGGTAATAAATCTTTGGACAATTCTGTTGGAATGTTAATTAATAATTTTGGAAAATTTCAAGTTCCACCATCTTCTTATAACCAAGAGATTATTATTATTTCCTTTAGTTCAAAAAATGGTTCACAAAAAGCATATTATCCCAATGTGAAAATAAAAGCATAATAAATTACCATCAAAAAAGACCTTCTTATCTTATTGAAGGTCTTTTTTGTATATATTATTTTACTCTAAAACTATATCTTGCCAAACATTTATCAGGTCGCCTGAGTTCAAAAACTTGTATAAAAAAGAATCCTGATGAAGAAATCGTAAAATAATTAGTATAATATTTTTTACTTTTATCAATAGCCAAATTTTGAGCATATTGCATTGAATATCCCATAGTTGGTACTTTATCATTCTTTTTTACAATTTCAATTTTAATAGCATCATCTTTAAAACCTTTAGGCTTTATTATTGCATAATATATTCTTTGTCCTTTTGAAAAATTTTGTTCATAGTATTGTCCATTTTTTTCTGTTATAGGCTCTGATTTTAAAACTATAAAAGTATTAGTACCACACCCAGATGATACTAATACTATTATAAATAACAAAAATAAATATATAAATTTTTTCATTCTTTATTCAAATGTTTTTTCTTTATTAAATTAATTTTAGAATTAATTGAATTTTGAATACTTTTATCATCTATTAATGAATTAAATTTTTCATAGTTTTCGATAGCATTTTCCCATTTTGAAACTTTTTCATCAGCCAATCCTAGTGCATAATATGCATAAGCATATTTATCATCTATTTCAATAACTTTCTTAAAAGCATTTAAAGCATCATCTTGCTGATTTAATTCAGCATAACATAAGCCACAATTAAATAAAGCATCTGTATTTTTTTCATTAATATCTAATGATTTTTTATAATATTCTAAAGCTTTTTGATTATCTGAAAGTTGTTTATAACAATTTCCTGTCTTAATTAATAATGCTTGATTTTTATTATCAAAATTAAGTGCCTTTTCAAATTCACTTGCTGCTTTTGAATATTCTTTTACATTATAATACTGTTCCCCTAAAGTAATTAATGTAGCAGTTTTATCTTCAACAGAAATATTTTCAGAGGAAACAATATTTTCAGAAATTTTTTGAGCATCATCTGTTTTCTTGTATTTAGCAAGAGCTTGAGCATATTCTGTAGCTATTTTTTTATCTTCAGAATCTATAGCAAGTGCTTTTTCATAACATTCTAAAGTTCTGCTTGATGAGCCTAATTTATCATAAGCTTTTGCCATTTCAAGATAAGCATTAATATTATTTGCATCATTATAAATGGATTTTTCAAAATTAGATATTGCTTTTCTATAATTTTCAGATGAAGCTAAGACTTTACCGTTCGAAAGGTATGCTTGAGTCAAATAAGTTTTAATTTTGTCATCAGGATTTTCACTATATAGAGCAGTGTAAATATCTATAGCCTCTTTATAATTACCTTGAGCTTGTAATGCCAGAGCTTTATTATATCTTATATCTCTATCTTTTGGGTTTTCATTTAAAACTTCATCATATAAAGTAACAGCTTGAGAGTAATTTTTTTCTAAATGATACGCTTTTGCTAGTTCTGTTTTTAAATCTTTGTTATCTTTATCGAATTCAAGACCTTTTTGGAAAGTTGAAATAGCATCATCAATTTTTTTATCTTGTAAGTATATTACACCTAAATTATAGTAAACATGAGGATTATTAGGCTTAATTTCGATATATTTTTTATATTGTTCAACAGCTTTATCTTTTTCACCTGATTCAAGTAACGTATCTGCAAATTCTAATCTTATTTCAGCTGATTCCGGAGCTAATTTGAGAGCTTGTTCAAATTGAGTTAATGCATCTTGAGTCTTTCCTTTTTTTTGCAAAACTATACCCAAATTTGCAATAGATGCTATATCTTCTTTGTTTACATCGATAGCTTGTTTAAGAACATTTTCAGCGTTATCCCATTTACCTTCTTTAACTAAAGACAATCCATATTGAGAATACTCGTTAAATTGAGAGGGATATTTATTGTATAAAATGCCAAATTGTTCATTTGCATTTTTAAATTCTCCTAATTCGATGTAAGCAGATGCCAAATTTTTTCTTGCATCAATGTGATTAGGATAATTTAGTAAAAATAAATTGTAATTTTCTATTGCAGATTTGTAATCATTCAGCACAAATTGAACATTAGCTAAATTAAGATAGTTATATTTATATTCCGGAGCAAGTTGAAGAACATGATTATATGCAGAAAAAGCATTTTCATAGTCTTTTAACTGTTGAAGAATATTTCCTATACTTATGTAAATAAAAGCGTCATCAGGTTTTAATTTAGCAGCTTTTTTATATGCAGCAAGAGCATTATTCCATTCACCTATTTCAGCATACAAACCAGCTAGTTTTGTCATATATAAATCATTATCAGGTTTTAGTTCTAGAGCTTTTTTCATAAATTCTATAGCATTTTTATATTCACCTTTATTTTCAGTAGAGCAAGCCTGCATATACAAATTTTGAGCAGAAATATTTAAGTCTTTTGACGTTGAATATGCGGGGATATTAAAAGTCATTATACCTGCAGAAACAATTAATACTGTTGTTAAAACCCGTTTCATTTTTACCCTCCGGATTGTTAATAATCTATTAGATTATATTTTCAAGTGTATAAAAAAGCAAATTTGTAAAAAAATGAAAAGAAGAATAAAAGCAGAATAGTTAGATTACATGTTATAATTTTTATATAAAATAAATTTAAAATAGTAATGGAGACAAACTTGCAAGCAAAATTTCAAAAAAGGATTTTATTTGTTGGCATGCCGGATATGGCAATTATCTGTTTAATGAAACTTGTTGCAGAGAATGTTAATATTGTTGCTTGTGTGCCTCCAAGTAAAGCAGATAATACATATAAATTATTTGTAGATTATGCAAAAAATTTAGACTTAAATGTTATAGATTATGAAAAATCTTTAAAAGACGAGGATTTTATACAAAAATTAAAAGAATTAAATATAGATTTAGGAGTTGTATGTTCATATAACAAGCTTTTTCCTAAAGAATTTTTAGAGGTTGCAAAAGATGGTTTTATAAATGTTCACCCTTCTTTATTACCAAAATATAGGGGAGCAAATCCATATTCCCATGTAATAATTAACGGAGAAAAGGAAACCGGAGTAACTTTGCATTTTATGGACGAAACTTTTGACACAGGAGATATAATTGTTCAAGAGAAAGCAAAAATTTTTGAAACTGATACAATGGGAACGCTGTTTAATAGATTAAATTTTTTAGGGGCAGATATACTTTTAAAAGTTCTTATAAAATATGAAAATGGAGAAACCCTTCCAAGAATAAAACAGCCACAAAATTGTGATATAAAAGCACCATCAATACAAATATCCTCAAATGAGACTTTCATTAATTGGAATCAGTCTGCTAAAGAAATAAATAGGTTCATAAGAGGTTTGAATCCTTTTATTAATGCTGTAACTTTTTATAGAGGAAATGCTTTAAAAATCCATTCATCATATATAGAAGATTATGATTCCGGTTTTAAATATGGAACAATTGTTTCGACAGATAAGGATTTAGCTGTTTCAACAAAAAAGGGGACACTTCATATAACTGTTTTACAAGCAGGGACCTATTTTATAGGAGAAGCTTCAGAATTTATAAGACTTTCAAATTGCAAAAGAGGGGAATTTTTAGAATAATGGACAAATTAAAGTTTTTAACAGCAGGAATACCTATATTAGCAGAAAAGCAAGGGTACAAAGGAGCTTTTGAAACATTAAAAAATTTAAAATTAGATGGTTTAGAAGCAGAGTTTGTACATGGGGTAAGAATAAGCGAAGAGAATATTGATCTTATCAAGAATGCTGTAAACGACAACTTTACGGTAACGTGTCATGGACCGTATTATATAAACCTTAACGCAAAAGAGCAAGAAAAGATTGACGCAAGTGTTGATAGAATTTTAGATACTGCCAGAGTTGCAAAATTAATGAATGCATATTCAATAACCTACCATGCTGCCTTTTACATGGGAAATGATAAAGATATCGTTTTTCAAAACGTAGTCAAACAAACAGAAAAAATCGTATCTGTTTTAAAAGAAGAAGATAATAATATATTTATTCGACCAGAAACAACAGGAAAAGGTACTCAATGGGGAACGTATGAAGAAATTATAAAACTATCAGAATTATTTGATAATGTACTTCCTTGTATAGATTTTGCACATATCCATGCTCGTAGTGGGGGGCAATATAATACTTATGATGAATTTTGTAAAATTTTTGATTTAATAGGAACAAAACTTGGTGATTATGCATTAAAAAATTTTCATGCACATATTGCAGGTATTGAATATTCTCCAAAAGGAGAAAAAAGGCATTTGATTTTAGAAGAAAGTGATATGAATTATAAAGATTTACTAAAAGCATTTAAAAATTTTGATATAAAAGGTGTTATTGTATGTGAAAGCCCAAATATTGAAACAGATGCTAAAATTTTAAAAGAATATTATTTATCATTATAAAAATATTATTATTAATAGTATTTAATATTGATTTGAAAAACAATGTATTTTTTTATATTTATTTGAAGGAACTAAAATAATGAAAGAGCTTTTATATTGTGATTTTTTATGGTCAGGAATAAATTTTCATCCTAATAGATTTTCTTGTTGTTGCACTCCATATAAAGGAATATTTGTAGAGGGAAATAACATAAAAGATTATTTATATGATTTTTTCTTATCTTTCGAAAAAAAAAGAACAGAAGCTATTGAAAAAATGAAAAAATCAATACCTATTAAAGATTGTATTGGATGTGTGCATTTAAAAAAATATGATATGGATTCTGATGAAACACCTGATTATATTATCAATAATTATAATAAAAATTTAATCAATCACATACAGATAAATCATTTTAAGCATTGTGATTGTGGCTGCATATATTGTAATCAGCCATTATATAAAAAAACCATTTATTCTAAACAAAGTGAATATTATGACCTTTTACCACTTATAAAGAAATTATATGATAAAAAAATGGTAAACATCAACCATCTGGAAGTTGAATTTCAAGGTGGTAGTATTAGTGTATTAGATGAATTTCCAAATATAGTTGATTTTATATTAGAAAATGGGGTAAAATCTATACAATATTTCACAAATGGTCTTGTGTATCTTCCTGAAATTGAAAAAGCAATAAAAAGAACTAATTGTTTGATTATATGTTCAATAGATTCTTCAACACCTGAAACTTTTTTAAAAATAAAAAGAGTTAATAAATTTTATGATGTAATAAACAACGTAAAAAAATATCAATCGATTATAGATATATATAATTCAGAATCACATAATTCCACAATTACATTAAAATTTATTCTTGTTGATGGAGTTAATGATAATCTTAAAGAATTAGAGGGGTTTATCAAAATAGCAGAAAATTTAAAAGTTTTTTCTTGTCATCTTGATCTTGATTATAGAATGATAATGAAAGATACTCAATCAATAAGATACGATATTCCAAAACATTATAAAGATTTATATGATTTTTTCATGACAAAAACAAGAGAAGTAGGAATTATTCCTTGGATGCCAGAATATACAAAACAAATATTGGATAAAGGCTATTTTGATGTTTAAATATTAATCATGAAAAAGGTTGATTATTTTATAAATAAACTCCTAATATGTTTATATAAAATTTTTATATTGTGTTTATAGAATTTTTTGTAAACAAATGTAACAAAAATATATTAAATCCTAAAGTTATTTTCCTTTTTGTCGATACCCATTATATAGGAAAAAGGAAATAGTAATGATAAAAAAATTGACAACATCTAATAATAATATTTCAAGTTGCGTAGAATTTTTGCTGCAAGGTGCAAAAAAAAGACGTGCTATGGCTATTTCCAATGCCAAAACGATGAATTCCGAAATGGGAATTAAAACAAAATTAGTTGCGTTAAATTAATTATTTTTTAATTTAATACAACACAAAAGAGAGAGTAGAGTAATTTAAATCAAGCCGGTTATGCTTGGTTTTTTTTTGCTTATTTTATAACATTTCCCGACTTACATGCCTGCAAAAATTTTTATCAATAATTAATAAAATATAAATTTTAAAGATTTTCATAAAAAACTCATTAAAATAAAAATATAAGTAGAAAATAAATGAGGGTTTTATGATTGATTTTAACAGATTAACTGATTATACAAAAGAAATAGTTTATTCAGCACAACAATTAATGTTTGAAAACCACAATACCCAATTGGAACCTCTTCATTTACTAGATGCTATGTTGGAAGATTCTGATGGTGTTGCAAAAGATTATCTGAAATCATTAAGACTTGATGGGCAAAATTTTAAAACAGAATTGCATTCCGAATTGGCTAAATTGCCAAGAGTTGAAACTGTTTCCGGCACGGGACAACTTTTTTTAGCTCCGGGTACAATCTCAATATTTGATTTGGCAAAAGAACAGGCAGAAATGCTAAAAGATTCGTTTATTGGTATAGAACATCTTTTACTTGCCATGACAGAAGAAAAAAGTACATCTGCATTTTTAATTAAATTTAATGTTACTAAAGATAAGGTGTTAAAAGCTATGAAAAATATTCGAGGAAATCAAAAATCTGACAGTGCAAATGCAGAAGATGCTTATAAAGCACTTGAAAAGTATTCTACTGATTTAACAAAAACTGCTAAATCAGGAAAACTTGACCCTGTTATAGGAAGAGATGAAGAATTTAGAAGAATTATTCAAGTTTT
>JAFQYI010000202.1 GCA_017406505.1 bacterium | reverse complement strand
TATCCTATCAATTATATTAATAATGCGGCTATCCCTTCAAAAGGCGGTATTCCGAAAGTTGTTATTTTCTTGACTGCTGATGCATTCGGTGTATTACCTCCGATTTCAAGATTGGATAAAAACGCTGCTATGTACCATTTTGTAACAGGTTTTACTTCAAAATTAGCAGGTACAGAAAGAGGTGTTACAGAGCCACAACCAACATTCTCTACATTATTTGGAGAACCATTTATGCCTATGGACGCATCAGTTTATGCCAAAATGCTTGGTGATAAACTTGACCAATATGGAACAAAAGTATATTTGGTAAATACAGGCTGGGCTGGTGGAAGTGCTGCATCAGGTGCAAAACGTATGAAACTTTCATATACAAGAGCTATGGTAACAGCTGCATTGAATGGCTCATTTGATACTATTGAATTCAAACATCACGATGTATTTAATGTAGATTATCCAACATCTTGTCCTAATGTTCCTGATGAAATGCTTGATGCAAGAGGAATGTGGTCAGACAAAACAGCTTATGATGAAGCGGCAAACAAATTGGCACAAATGTTCTCAGACAATTTTGCGACAAAATATCCAAACATGCCTGCAGAAATTGTTAATGCCGGTCCAAAAGTAAAATAGTTTTATCTATTTTGAATTTTTATGGCTGCTTATTGCTTAGATAAGCAGTCATTTTTTATAAATGTAGGAATAAAATAAGTATATTTAAAGTTTTTTAAAAAATTTTTCAATAAATCCTTGAAAAGTTATATTTAGCGAGTATAGTAATTATTATAACGGATTACGACTATTAAAAAGGAAGAGATAATGTCGATTAACTTAAAAAATAAAAAAGATATCATTAAAAAATTCGGTAAAGATGAACATGATACAGGTTCAACAGAAGTTCAAATTGCTCTTTTGACAGAAAAAATCAATGAACTAACCGAACATTTAAAAGTAAATAAAAAAGATTTTGGTGGAAAAAGAGGTCTTCTTATGATGGTTGGTCATAGAAAGAGTCTTCTTTCTTACTTAAAGAATAAAGATTTGGAAGGTTATAGAGAACTTCTTAAAAAACTTAATTTAAGAGGTTAGTTATAAATTAATTTTGTAGAAAAAGCAATCTCGACGGTTTAATCGGGTAAAGATTAGAACCGGCGAGTTTGTTGTGAAGAAAAATAAGGGTATGAAAATGAGTTCAAAAAAATATTTATTTACATCAGAGTCAGTAACAGAGGGTCATCCTGACAAGGTATGCGATCAAATATCAGATGCTATTTTGGATAATTTTTTAACTAAATATCCACAAGCAAGAGTTGCCGCAGAAACGACAGTTACCACAGGTATGGCTTTAGTTTGTGGTGAAATTACAGCTGATTGTTATGTTGATATACCTCATGTTGTTAGAGAAACAATAAAAAACATTGGATATGTAGGAGAAACATCAGGTGGTTTTGATGCTAATACTTGTGCTGTTTTAACAAGTATAGACGAACAATCTGTTGATATTGCCGGAGGTGTAAACAAAGCGTTTGAATCAAGAGATAATAATGCAAATACATCTGTAACAGAAACTGAAAATATTGGTGCAGGTGACCAAGGTATAATGTTTGGTTTTGCTTGTAACGAAACACCGGAACTTATGCCATTGCCGATAAGTTTAGCACATAAACTTTCAAAAAGATTGGCAAATGTTAGAAAACAAGGTCTTGTTGATTATCTTAGACCTGATGGTAAATCTCAAGTTACTGTTGAATATGAAAATGATAAACCTGTAAGAATTGAAACAGTTGTTATTTCGACACAACACAATCCGGTTATAAATGGCGAAACAGATAATGAAAAAGTTCAAGAAATTATAAGAAAAGATATGATTGAACTTGTTATTAAACCTGTTTTTGAAAATGAAACATTAAAAATCAATGAAGAAACAAAAATTCTTATCAATCCATCAGGAAGGTTTGTAATAGGTGGACCTCAAGGTGATGCAGGTCTTACCGGAAGGAAAATCATAGTTGATACTTATGGTGGATATTCACGACATGGTGGTGGAGCATTTAGTGGCAAAGATCCTACAAAGGTAGATCGTTCTGCTGCTTATGCAGCGAGATATGTAGCCAAAAATATAGTTGCAGCAGGTCTTGCTGATAAGTGTGAAATAGAATTAGGCTTTGCTATTGGTGTCGCTAAGCCGGTATCAATTATGGTTGATACATTTGGAACAGGAAAAATTTCTGATGATGAAATTATGGAATTGATTGATAAAAACTTTGATTTAAGACCATATTCAATAATTAATCAATTTGATTTAAGAAATCTACCAAAGAAAAATGGTGGTAAATTCTATCAACTATTAGCGGCATACGGTCATATGGGACGTACAGATATTGATGTTCCTTGGGAAAAGACTGATAAGGCTGAAACGATAAGAAAACAAGCAAATATATAATTATATCCGGAGAAATACAATGACAACCACAGAAGAAAAATCAACATTAATGACGGGAGCACAAATTCTTCTTGAATGCCTAAAAAAAGAAGGTGTAGATGAAGTTTTTGGCTACCCCGGAGGTTCGATTTTAAATTTGTATGATGCATTGTATGAATGTAAGGAGATAAAGCATTACCTTGTTCGTCATGAACAGGCTGCAATTCATGCAGCAGAGGGCTATGCAAGAGTTTCAGGAAAACCCGGTGTTGCATTTGTAACATCGGGGCCCGGAGCTTGTAATGCTATTACAGGTATTGCAAATGCTTATTATGATGCTTATCCGATAGTTGTTTTTACCGGACAGGTGAGTATGAATTTAATAGGCAATGATGCCTTTCAAGAAGCTGATATTGTTGGAATTACTCGTTCTTGTTGCAAACATAATTATTTGGTAAAAGATGTAAAACAACTTGCACATGTTATAAAAGAAGCTTTTCACATTGCAACAACAGGTAAACCTGGTCCTGTAGTTGTTGATTTACCTAAAAATATTTTAACGTCAAAAGCAGATTTTGAATGGCCAGAAAAAGTTAAATTACCTGGATATAATCCTACTTATGAAGGACACCCTAAACAAATATCTAGAGCTTTAAAATTATTATGTAATGCTAAAAAACCCGTTATTATTTCTGGTGGTGGTGTATTGCATGCCGGAGCAAAAGAAGTCCTTGAAGATTTTGCACAAAAATTACATATACCTGTTACTAACACTTTGATGGGAATAGGAACATTTAACCCTACAAGTTCATTATCTTTAGGTATGATGGGAATGCATGGAGGATATGCAGCAAATCTTTCTGTTAGTGAATGCGATGTTTTATGTGCAATCGGAACTCGTTTTAGCGACAGAATAACCGGTAATTTGAAAAAATTTGCACCTGATGCTGAAGTTATTCATATTGATATAGACCCATGTTCTATCTCAAAAAGTGTTAGAGTTGATATTCCTATTGTTGGAGATGCCAAAAACGTATTGTCAGCTATGGTAAATGAATTTGATGCAGAACACTATGATATAAATATTGAAGAAAAATCAAAGTGGCTTCAATTGATTGCAGAAAGGAAAAAGGTTGAACCAAAACTTTCAGCTAATTCGGGCATGTTAAATCCTATAAATGTTATTCATAAAATTTATGATATTACCAAAGATATGGACGCAATTATTACAACAGAAGTTGGGCAGCATCAAATGTGGACGGCTCAGTTATATAAATTTGATAAACCCAGAAAATTTGTTACCTCCGGTGGTTTAGGCACAATGGGATTTGGTTTCCCTGCTGCAATAGGTGCCGGTATTGCTATGAAAGATAAAGTTGTTATTGATATTGCAGGAGATGGAAGTTTTCAGATGAATATACAGGAGTTGGCAACTTGTGTGGATTATAATATACCTGTTATAGTAGCAGTTATTAATAATGGTTGGCTAGGCATGGTTCGACAATGGCAGGAAAGAATATTTCATAAACATTATTCTCAAACAAAAATATCGTCTCCAGACTATGTAAAAGTTGCAGAAGCTTATGGTGCATTAGGTTTCAGGGTTGAAAAAGAAGATGATATAGAACCAGTATTAAAAGAAGCTATAAGTTCAAGGAAGCCTGTTATTATAGATTTTAGGGTTGAGCCATTTGAGATGGTTTATCCTTGGGTTTTGGCAGGAGAATCGCTTCATAATGTACTTTTATCAAACGATTGTCCAACGAATAAGAATTAAAGGGATTAAAAATGATTCATACAATATCAGTATTAGTGCGAAATGAAGCAGGGGTTTTATCCAGAATAAGTGATTTATTTAGTGGTAGAGGGTATAATATTGAAAGTTTAACGGTTGCACCTACATTGGATACTGATTTTTCGAGAGTAACGATTGTTACAAATGGGGATGATAAAGTTATAGAGCAGATAACAAAACAATTAAACAGACTTATTCCTACGATAAAAGTAATGGATTTGCCAGTAGAAGATGCGATTGAGAGAGAGTTTATAATGTGTAAAGTATGTGCAAAAGATGAGCATCGCTCAGAGATTTTGCGTATAGCAGAAATTTTCAATGCAAAGATTATAGATGTAACTCATCGTTCATATACATTGCAAGCGTTAGGAGATGAGAGACAAATAAAGTCATTAATAGAGCTATTAAGACCAATAGGAATAAGAGAACTTGTTCGCTCTGGTAAGGTTGTCATATCAAGAGAAAATCAGTTCCAAAATATTAAAAATATTTAATTAATGAGTTTATATAAAATATAAATTAAAAGTAGTACAGTTAATTATATAACGAAAAATTTTAAGCTATTAAGTGTACTAAATACTATTCATTCAAATTTGTTTACAATCATGGAAAAATGTAGCAATTTTTTTTTTTGAGTACTCTTATTATAAGAGTACTACATACAAAAATGATTGGAGAATTTTTATATGCGTATTCCTGCAGTTGGTGTTTCAAAAGTTAGTTTTGGTAATGCTCTTTCTACAAGACAAGAACAAGAACAAAAAGCACTTATCAAAGAAGTAAGGCATGCTTTAGGGCATGATGATGCAATTTCTGTAGGAAAAATATATGCAGCCGGTTGTCCATCTGCAGAAGGACAAGATACAGGTGTAGGTAAAATTAATTCTCCAGAAACATTTAGAATGTGTGAACTCCTTCAAGTATATGCAGGCGCAAATGCTATTAAAAGTTTTCCAGCAGGACAATTGGGTTCAAGACCTGCTTATACTGATAAGGCATATTATGGTTCATACCAACGTTCTGCATTAACTCTCGGTGAAGATAATATTAATCTTTTCAATCTTACGAAACCCGAATATGGTTCAATTCTTCCTGAAGCAGAGGCTAAAAAATTTGTTGATAGCCATGCAAAAAATGGTGAAGGTGAAAATAAAATTGATTATGCTAATGAATTAGCTTGTAAAGATCCAGAAAATTATCCTATCAATGAACCATTAATGATTGCTTTCAAAAATTTCAAGACAATGGATGCAACTCCTGAACTTGAACAATTAAGAAATGAATTTGAATCATATAAAGTTCAAAAAGAGCCTGTTGATATTGATGATATTCAAACTAGAGCTGCTCTTTTTCCAACATTGAGAAAAGAAAATAAATTAGATTTCTTCCAAGGCTTTGATAAAAATCCTGCTGTAAGAGCACAAAAAATGCCTGAATTTGAACAAATGAAAAAAGACCATGCTGATGAAATTGAATTCTTTAAATTTAAACAATTTATTGCAGAAAAAGAAATGGCAGCTGCAAAAAAAGAATTAAATGATAAAGGAATGGATTTATTTGTAGACATGGCTGTTGGATTCTCTTGGGCAGAAGAATGTATGTATCCTGATGCATTTCTTGATGGAAATAATGGACAAAAAGCAACATTAGGATGGGGACTTCCTGTACTTGATATGGAAAGTCTTGTAAATGATGATAATGGACCTGCTCACAAGTTATTAAGAGATAAAACTGCGTTAAATCTTATGAGAGCAGATGGTATCAGATTTGATGTAGGTTGGTCTTATATGAAGCCTTTATATGATAAAGGTAATGGTATGCACCATATGGAAGCAACAAGCAAAATTGTTCACATGTTTGAAGATGTTGCTACTGAAATCAAAGGTAAAGATTTTGACCAAAGAAAATTAGTTTACGAATGTGATGCTAATACAACTGATTTTGATATGGTTAAATACAAAGAACTTTTCAAAGATGTTAAAGGCATGATGGTTCTTACAATGGTTGAAGAAAGAAATGATGCTCAAAATATAGGTTGGAAAAATACCAGATTCCAAAAAGAACAAGTTGGTTTGAATGATGATCAAATGTTAATCGGAACAAACAACCATGACAGAGAATCCGTAATTGAATGTGCCGAAAACCCTAAAATCAGAGAAGAAAATGTTGGTGCTTTGATGAGAGTTTTTGATACAAAAGATTGGACTTTATTTAAAGATAACAACAATACTCAAGAAAATAATAGAAAATTCACTCTTGGTAAATTTGCAGAATGTTTCAATGTTAAAAATCAATTTACTTTCTACAATGATGTTCTCGGCAGAAGATGTAAAGTTGATACGCATTGGCAAAGACCTGTAAAAGATGAATACAGATGCAGACTCGAAAAAAATTATGAAGAAAATTATCACAGAGCTGTTCAAGATGGTTATGGTCTTAACTTAATGGATACATATAGATTTATTATGGAGCGTAGAGGATTAGACAAAACAATGCCGGAATTGTTTAATAAAGTTAAAGCATTTGGTGCATATCTTGCAGAAAAAGGAGGAATTTTCACAAGAGAACAAGCAGACGAAGTTGAAGCAAAAGAAGGCTACAAAAAAATTGGTTAATAATACATATTAATTAGATATAAAAAATGGCTTCTGATTTCAGAGGTCATTTTTTATGATTTACTAGTTGTATAGAACGTATTTATTATACTGCGTATTATGTGCCAATATGTTCTAAAACATAAAATCCTAATATTTTGAAAAATTCAACATAATTATTATATGTGTTGTGTTATAATAAACTCAAAGCAATATAAGTTTAAGAAATAACAATAACTAAATGGTTTTTGATAAGTAATTTAAACAGTCGATTTATTTTCAATAATTGTGAATTTATATGCAAGGAGATTATTTTGATTATTTTTTACAAGTTTTATAATTTTATTATTCGTTTATTCTCCGGACTTATTCTTGGTAAAGAAAACAGAAAAATTTTTAGAGCTAATTTCTTGAAATATAAAAAAAATTATACCAATTCTCCCCATTTTAAAAATAATGTTCATGGCAAAATCTATTATCCATATTACTCTTTTTCTGCAAAACAAGAACCTGAAGAATATAAAATTTATAATCAAGACGGACAACCAATGCGCACATTTTTTTTAAGAGATGATAATATGTCTAATTGCCCTACTTGGTATCAATCTAAGTATTTTATATTTGATAGATTTAACTATGGGCTCAAAAATCATTTCTATTCTCATATGGCTATGCTTGAACAAATGGGAAATCCTGATAAAAAATTTGGTATGTACATTGAACCTGAAAGCCTTGTTCCTGAAGATTATAAAATTTTTGATAATAACAAAGGATTAGAAAAAGATTTTGACCTTATTTTCACCCATACAGAAAGATTTTTGGACAAATTTGATAATGCAAGATTTTACTCTGTTTGTGCAAAAGTTTGGCATGTTTTGAAAGATGAAAATAATCAATTACCTCAAAATTGGCTGGGTTTAAAAAATAAAAATATTTCCATAGTTTCTTCAAATAAAACATTGTGTGATCTACATAAATTTCGACTTGAATTAGCAAGAAAATGTAAACGTGATAATTTAGCAGATACTTTTGGAACTTTTGATGGAGGTTCTTTCACTCCTATTGAAAATAGTCTGACTAATTATAGATTTTCAATTGCAATTGAAAATGAAATTGAAGGTTATTGGTTCACAGAAAAAATACTGAATTGTTTTGCTAATATGACAATTCCCATATATCTTGGTGCTACCCATATTGATAAATTTTTTAATTCCGATGGAATTATTAAAATATCTGTTAAAGACCTAGATAATATAGATACTATTTTAAAAAATTGCACGGAAGAAGAATATCTTTCCCGAATAAATGCTGTTAAAGATAACTATATCCGTTCTCTAAAATTTCAAAACTCAAATG
>JAFQYI010000201.1 GCA_017406505.1 bacterium | reverse complement strand
GATTCTAAAAATATTAATCCTGAAACAAAACTTACAAATAAAGATAGATTAGAAAGTACCATAAGTTTGTGGGATAAAACTGCTTTTCCATTAACATCTGTAGTATTAGTATTATTAGGTGTACCATTAGCAATAACTCCACCAAGAGTAAGATATAATAGAGGATTTTTATTTAGTATATTAATAATATTTTTCTATTATTTGATAAGAGCATTTTCGATTTCATTTGGACAGTCAGAAGTTTTATTACCTATTTTGGCAGCTTGGCTTCCAAATATTGTAATTTCTACAATTGGTTTATATTTATACTATAAACGTGCTTATACTATATAATAAATTATTTGTTAAATAATGTTACAATTATTAAATATATCTAATAATATACCGATATATAATTTGTCGTTATTTATAGAGAGATTATTATGGCACAAATAAATAGAATCGGACTAAATGGATTAAATACTAATAACAATATTCAAAATTCAAATAACAAAGGTTATGCTTATCTTTTAAATGAACCTATTGTTGATAAATTGGAACTTTCTTCAAGCAAAAAAACTGAAAAACAAAATCCGATTAATATGTTTCAAACATTTATGTTTGACGCTGTTCGTAAATTCCAATTGCATAATGACCCTGAAAAATATATGGACAAATTTATGAATGAAGAATATATTCAAAATTCATTAAATGAACATAAAGATGAAATATCAGCAATTTTAGGCAAATATGGTTATGAACCTAAAATTGATATGTCTCATTTGGAAGATTCAAGAATGCATTTTTTAACAACTTATAATTTAGCAAAAAATTTAACCTCCGAAGGACATTTTGATTTGAATGACAAAGAACGTGATACCCTATTAGAAGCTGCTTTATTGCATGATATCGGAAAAGCATTAGTTCCTGATGAAGTATTTAATAAACCCGGGAAATTTACACCTGAAGAAAGAGAAGTAATGGACTTGCATAGTGAATTAAGCTATGTATTATTAAAAGATTCGGGAATAAGTCAGTCATCTCTTGATGCAATAAGAGAGCATCATCATAAAGGAGAAACAGGAAGTAAAATTACTGAAATTCTTTCATTATGTGATGAAACATCAGCCTTGAAAGAAAACCGTGTTTATAAAAAGGGATTTTCCGATGAGAAAACAACAGCAATATTAAATGAAGATGTTAATGCCGGTAAATTAGATTCAAATGTGGTTAAAATCGGCTTAGATATTATGTCTGTAGATTAATTATTATAGAGTATTCTTTATTAAACCTTATGGTTTTAAAAGAACTTTTATAGCTTCTCCATCAGCAACAAGATGTAAGGCTTTTTCTGTCTGTGATAACGGCATTACATGTGTTATAAGTTTTTCTACATCAATTTTGCCGGATTCAATTAGTTCGTATGCTTGCCTAAAATACTTTGGTGTGTGATGGAATACTCCTATTACCTTTAATTCATCATAATGCAATCTGCGAGTATCAATATTAATTGTAGTACCTGACTTACAGCCACCAAACAAATTAACGGTTCCTCCTTTTCTGACTAAAGTAAACATTCTTTCCCAAATTTCCGGCAAACCAACACATTCAATTGCTGCATCAAGACCTTTATTTTCCTCTGTTAATGAAAGAAATATTTTTTCAGGATTTTTGTACTTGGTTAAATCAATAACTTCGTCAGCACCACCAAATTCTCTTGCAAGCTTTAATTTCATAGGATTTCGTCCTGCTGCAATAACTTTTGCACCTTTTAATTTAGCCAATCTTACAAACATTAGCCCTATAGTTCCTACCCCAACAATGCCTACTGTTTGACCTGGTTTAATATGAGTTTCTTCTATCCCATGAACAACATTTGCCAATGGTTCACAAAATGCTGCCCTCTCAAAACTCAATGAATCACTAATTCTAATTAAATTTTTTTGAACTATTCTCTCAGGTACATTTATATATTCAGCATACGCACCATTCAAAAATTCTAAATTTTCACAAAGATTATACTCTCCTCTTTTGCAAAAAAAACAAGTTCCACAAGGTGCTGAATTTGCTGCAACTACCCTATCGCCAACTTGAAAATTTTTAACATTTTTACCGACAGATTCAATCACTCCTGAAAATTCATGTCCAAATCCTGACGGAGTATGCTTAATAAGAACAGGGTGTCCTCTGCGATATGTTTTTAAGTCTGTTCCACAAGTAAGTGCTGCTTCAATTTTTACTCTTACTTCTCCGGCTTTTGGTTCTTTTATTTCTGTTAGTTCATATTTAATATTTTCAGGTGCATAAAACCTTACAGCATTCATTTTCATAATGTTATATATGCCTTCATTATTTTATTTGATAGTGTATCGCTAATTGCTTCATTTAATTTTTCCATAGGATACATAGTGCTTAAACCATCTGTCTTTATTCTATGATTTTGTAATAATTCAAATGCTTCTTCTAAATCAACAGGTGAAGATGAGTAGCTGCTTGTAACCGTTAATTCTCTATAATATATCTCGTTATTAGGATAAGCTGAAACATCTGATTTTACAGAAGAAAATACGTTAATAGTTCCACCATCTCTCACTGATTTGAATGCCAAATCTATAGCTTTATCTGAACCGGAGGTCATTATTATTGCATCAAAACCAGCTGGATTAACAGTTAATTTCATTTCTTGTACTGTTTCTTCTAAATCTTTTAAAACAAAAGTATCTTCAAATCCATAGTCCTTAGCTAACTGCACTCTATCATCTATTAAATCAACACCAAAAGGCTTATAACCAAGTCCTCTTGCTGCTTGTCCCATTAAAATACCAATAGAACCAAGTCCAACAATTAAGATATTAGAATTATATTCCATATTTGTTCTTTTTATACATCTTATACAGCATGCTAAAGGTTCAGTAAAAGAAATTTCTTCGTCAGATATCATTGTCGAAATTCTAAAAACTGTATTTAATAAATGCTCTTCAGAAACAAATATATATTCAGCAAATCCTCCCGGAACAATGTTGGTTCTCTTAAAATTTCTGCACATAGAATAATTTTCGCCAAAACAAAATGTACAATTAAAACATGGAACATGGTGTCCCATTACAATTTTATCACCCACTTCAAAATCAGATTCAGAATCAATTTCAACAATAGTACCGACAATTTCATGACCTAATACAGTACCATCAGGAACACTATTATGCTTTAATTTAACAATATCAGATCCACAAAGTCCACAACCTGATATTTTTACAATCGCTCCTTTATTTTCTACTAATGTAGGTTTTTCTAATTCGGCTATTTCAATTTTACTTGATTTTAATATCGCTGCTTTCATATTTATCACCTTTATAAAATGATTTTACAACTTAAATATTATCAATCAAATTCTTTAATATTTTTTTATCTTCTTTTGATAACTCTGTTTTCAAAAATTTTGAAAATAAATCAGGTCTTACTTTTTTTGTTTTCTCAAATTGTTTTAATCGTCGCCATTTAGCAATTTTTTCATGATTACCAGACAATAATATTTCCGGTACTTCTAAATCCTCGTAAATTCTGGGCTTTGTATATTGAGGATATTCTAATAAATATTCTGAATGAGAATCATATTCTTTTGATTCAGAATTACCCAATGTCCCATCAATTAATCTGGAAACAGCATCAATTATACAAATTGCCGAATATTCCCCCCCTGAAAGCACAAAATCACCTAATGAAATTTCTCTAGCTTTAGATAAAATTCTTATTCTCTCATCAAAACCTTCATAATGTCCACAAATAATTTTTAATTGATTTTTATTAGAAAATTCTTCAGCGATTTTTTGAGAAAATCTTTCTCCTTGAGGTGTCATAATAATAATTTCAGAATTATCACAAGTTTCAACACTTCGCAATGCATCAATAAAAGGCTGGCATGATAAAACCATGCCTGCTCCACCACCATAAGGAGTATCGTCTGTTTTTTTATGCTTATCTAATGTAAAATCTCTAGGATTGACAGTATTTATTGAAATAATACCTTTATTTCCGGCTCTTTTGGGGATACTATCAGAAAATGCACCATCAATTATATCCGGAAATAATGTAATAACATCAAATCTCACTATTCTATTAACCCTTCTATATCATTAATGACGATATATTGTTTTTTTATATCAATTACAGGAACTAAATCTTTTACAAAAGGTACAAGATGCATTTTTTGATTAGCATCTTGTATTTCCAATATTTCAGACGCACCATTTGTTCCAATATTTTTTATCAAACCTATTTTTTCACCATCTTTATTTAATACATTTAGATTTATTAAATCACTAACTAAAAATTCATCTTCACTAAGATTTTTTTCTACTTCATTTTTAGAAATTTTAATATCTAAACCTTTAATTTCCTCAACTTCATTTATAGAATTAATTTCTTTAAATTTAATTAAAGCAAATTGTTTATGAAATCTTACAGATTCGATATTCAAAATCACATTAATATTATTTTTAAAAACAATAACTTGTTTTAAATTTTGAAATAGAGCTTCTTTGCCCTTAGAAAAACCAATTTTTACTTCACCTTTGATACCATGAAAATTTAAAATTTTTCCAATAGAAATAAATTCACTCATAAGTTATTTCTTATATTCTTTAGGAGCATCAGGTCTATCTGGATTCCAACGGTCTAAGCCCATTTCTTTTCTAATTAACCCAATACCAACGTGAACACGCCATTCGTCCATTTTTAATTGTAAAGCTATCAATTTATGACAACCTATCGGAGGCAAAGGTAATAATGGTTCATATAACATTTTTATCGCAGTAAGCTGGTCAGGAGTAACAGCTAGTTTTCTTTTAGGAAATTGAAGCTTTGGCAACATCATTTTCTGACGCACAAGATTAATTCCAAAAAATACTTTTCTTGGTTCAATACCTAAAGCTGTTCCAATAACTTCATGTATATCATGGTTAGGTAATGGTAAAGCCTTTTTATAAATAAGTTCAATTTGCTCTAATTGTTCTTTTGAAATTAATAATTGCTTTTGTTTGGGCTGAGAACGTTTATTAAAGCTATTATTGCGTCTATTATTGCCATATCCGTTATTTTGATTTCTATTAAAACTTCTTTGTGGTCTATTTCCATATCCACTGTTTTGATTTCTGCCAAAGCTTCTCTGTGGTCTATTGCCATAATTTCTTTGTGGTCTGTTACCGTAATCATAACGACTATTATCATGGTTTCTTTGAGGTCTTTGATAGTTATTATCATATCTGTTATTGTAAGAATTTCTATCATAACGTTCATAATCACGATTATTACCACCAAAAGATGCAGCAGAAGAATAACCGTATTCTGGTTTTTCAGCAACATAATTTGATTCAGAATTTTCTACACTATTTCCAATTGCCGGTTGCAATTGACCTGATTCTCCGGATTGCTTTCTTTCAGGATAAAGACAATTAGGGCAAATAACCCTTTTGGGATTTTTTGTTTCAAACTCTGCACCACATTTTGTACACTTATTAATATACATACTCATTCTTTCTTAAACTGATAATATACTATTGTTCCCTTAATTAAAAAAAACTTACAATAAATAATAATTTTATAATAAAGTCTATATTTTTATTGTATCAGAACTAATTCAAAATACAAGTCCTATTTTATATTTAGTCTATTCTACAGAGTTTTCAAATATTTTAAATATTTCTTTTGAAAATTTTTGCATTCTTCCTTCTTTAACATTTACATTTGTACAGACAAATTCTGCTTCAACTAAAATATTGTTATTTTCTTTATTTTTTACAGTTTGAGAAAAAGTTACTGTTCTTGATTTGACATCAGAAACCAACGTTTCAATGACAATATCATCAAAAATTTTAGCAGGAGCTTTATATTTTACGTGCATATCTATTATTGGAAATGTAATACCTTGCATTTCAAGTGACTTTAGAGGAATACCTGCATTTTTACAAAACGAATATCTCCCTTCTTCAAACCATCTTAAATAGCTACCATGCCAAACAACTTGGTAAGAATCTGTATCAGCATACATAACGGTAGTTTCTCTTATATATTTCATTTTAAACCTCATTTATATGTTTATATTTTGAACTTAATTGTCCACAAGCAGCATCAATATCAGCTCCACGTTCCAACCTTACTGTCACTTTTTTCCCGGAAGCTTCTACGATACATTTAAATTTTAAAACAGTATTTCTATCAGGCTTTTTAAATTCACAATATTCATTTTCATTATATAAAATCAAATTTACGTTACATTTCAGATTACTTATTAATTCGCAAAGTTCTTTAGCATCTTTAATACTGTCATTTAAATCTTTAATAAGTATATATTCAATAGTAACCCTTCTTCCTGTAGTTATAGTCAGATTTCTTAATTCTTTTATCACATCAGCTATCGGATATTTTTTTTCAACAGGCATAACGGATAATCTTGTTGAATGATTTGGGCTATGTAAAGAAATTGCAACTGTAGGCTGAAACTTTATTTCTTGCAGTTTTTTTATTCCGGGAATTATACCACAAGTAGATACCGTAATTCTTCTTGAACCGATTTTAAAATCTTCACGCAAACGTTCAATTGCAGGTAAAACGTTATCCAAATTTAACAAAGGTTCGCCTTGCCCCATAAATACAATATTAGTAACTTTTAACCCTGTATCAGCTTGTATCAAATATATTTGTTTTAAAATTTCATCAATTTTTAAATTTCTTTTAAATCCAAGTTTTGCAGTAGCACAAAAAGCACAACCCATTGGGCAGCCTACTTGTGAACTGATACAAGCTGTTAAATTTGTTCTGTTATCAAAACGCATTAAAACAGCTTCAGTTACATTATTATCACTTAATTCAAATAAAAACTTCATAGTTCCGTCAGAACTAATTTGTTTATCTTTTAATACAACGTCAGATAATATATATTTTTCTTTTAATTGTTTCCGAAAATTGAGAGGTAAATCAGTCATCTCATCAAAAGAATTATATGATTTTAAATAAATACCATTATAAATCTGAGATGCTCTATAATTACTTCCACCTAATTCTTTAACAATTGATTGAAGTTCTGCAAGATTTTTTCCAACTAGTGATATTTTTTCCATAACAATATTTTATCATAAAAAAATCAAGCAAATACTATTTTAAAAATAGTTAATATGAGCATTTTCAAGAAAATTCATTTATGTTATTATTATTTTAATTATTATAATAATATTAATTTGGTATAAAATATGACATCCAAAAAAGTTGCAATATTACAATCAAACTACATTCCTTGGAAAGGGTATTTTGATATTATAAATTCTGTAGATGAATTTATTTTTTATGACGAAATGCAATATACAACAAGAGATTGGAGAAACAGAAACAAAATCAAAACTCAAAATGGTTTAAAGTGGTTATCCATACCTGTTAATGCAAAAGGCTGCCAGCAAAGTGGACAAAAAATCAGTGAAACAAAAATTATCGATAATGCTTGGGCAAAATCTCATTGGGATTCTATTCGTAGCAGTTATATAAAAACTCCCTACTTTAAAGATTATGAAAAATTTTTCAAAGAGCTATATCAATCTTGTGAAAATGAAGAATATCTTTGTAACGTCAATTATAAATTTATATTTGCAATTAACGATATTTTAGAAATAAAAACAAAAATATCTTTTGATAAAGATTATGGGATAATAGAAGGAAAGACAGAACGACTTGTTGATTTAGTTAAAAAAGCAGGTGGTACAGAATATTTATCCGGTCCTGCAGCAAAAGATTATATTGTAGATGAATATTTCGAAAAAGAAAATATTAAATTATCTTATATGAATTATTCGGGGTATAAAGAATATCCTCAACTATATCCTCCTTTTGAACATGGCGTAACAATTTTAGATTTAATTTTTAATTGTGGAAAAAACGCAAGAAATTATATGAAATAAAGGTTAATTATGAAGTGGAAAAAATTAGGTAGATTATATTACATTGAAAATTTGTGTGAAGAACTCTTTTCTCACTGTGCAAACCCACTTCCTGTTCATCTTGAAAACGATATTTACAGAGTATATTTCAGTGGCAGAGATATTAAAAATCGTTCTTCCGTAGGTGCTGTCGATATTGATATCGTAAAAAGACAAATTATACAAGAATATAAAACGCCTTTTTTCAAATGTGGAAAGGAAAATTCTTTTTACGAAGATGGAGTTAGTATCGGAAATTGTTATGAAGCAAATGGCGAAAAATATATTCTTTTTATGGGTTGGCAAACAAAAAACAAAACTCATTGGAGAGGTGATATAGGACAACTAAAACTCAATTACGATTATTCTTTAATTTTGTCAAATGAACAACCATACATTACAACTGATGAAATTGACAAAATTAGTTTATCTTACCCTTGGGTAGAAAAAATAAACGATAACAAATATTTAATGTATTACGGTTCTACTATTAACTGGCAAAGTGAAAATGGTGAAATGATTCATGTAATTAATTACGCAGTTTCCAATGATGGTATAAATTGGCAGAAAAAAGGATTAGCTGTTCCTTATGAATATGGTATGGTTCAAGCTTTTTCCAGACCATCTGTTATAAAAATTAAGAACAATTACAATATGTGGGTTTCATCAAGAGGTCCAAAAGGTATTGCTAAATATAGAATTTATCATTCTAAAAGTGCTGATGGTATAAATTGGGAAAAAATTACAGATAATAAAAGTGCCGGTATTGATGTTTCTAATTCAGGTTGGGATAGTGAAATGGTTTGTTACCCTTATGTGTTTAAACATAAAAATAATATATTTATGTTATATAATGGAAATGGATATGGTAAAACCGGCTTTGGAATTGCTATTTTAGAGGAAGAATAAATGCTTAATTTAAAAATTAATAATGTATCAATAAAAGGGATTTCTACAGTTGTTCCAAAAACTGAATTGTGTTTAACAGATGATAAAACATTGTATGATGGTAACGAAAAACAATTAAAAAGAGTTATGAAATCATCAGGCTTTAACAAAAGACGTGTAACCGATGAGAATACAACAGCATCGGATTTGTGTTATATAGCAGGAAAAGATTTATTAGAAAACATGAATATACCAGTTGATACAATTCAAGGTGTTATTTTTGTAACTCAAACTCCTGATTATCATATTCCTGCAACAGCTTGTATTTTACAAGACAGATTAGGTATAACTCAAGCATCAGTTGCTTTTGATGTTAATCAAGGTTGTGCAGGATATACTTATGGACTTTATATAGCAGCATCATTAGTAAATTCAGGATTAAAAAGAATATTACTGTTAGTAGGAGATACTTCAAGCAAATATACAGATATGTTTAAAGAACATAAATCAGCACCTATTTTTGGAGATGCTGGTAGTGCTACTTTATTAGAATTTGATACTAATGCAGAACCTATATACTTTGATATAGGTACTGATGGAAGTAATTATGATGTAATTATGGCTAAAAACGGCTGTTTTAAAAATCCTGTTAAAAAAGAGGATTTCTATGAAGACGGAACATATAAATACAAAGCTCAAATGGATGGTATGAAAGTTATGGAATTTACTCTTGATAAAGTTCCAAAATCAATCAATATTGTTTTAGATTTTGCAAATACGTCAAAAGAAGAAATTGACTATTATATAATGCATCAAGCTAATAAATTTATTTTACAAAATATTGCGTTAAATGCAGATATTCCTATTGAGAAAATGCCATTTGAAACACTGTCAAAATATGGAAATCAAAGCTGTACATCAATTCCATCTGCAATTTGTGATGCAATAAGAAACGATATTCAAAACAGACCTTTAAAATTATTGCTATCAGGCTTTGGTATTGGATTATCCTGGGTGTCATGTATAATTGATACAAATAAAATTTATTGTTCTGATATAATAGAATATTAAAGGAGAAAGTTAATGCAAAAAAGTGAATTTTTTGAAAAACTTATAAATACAATTGAAATTGAAGAAAATGTTGATGAATCTACAATTTTAGCCGATATAGAAGAGTGGGATTCCCTCGCTGCTGTTACAACTTTAGCATTATTTAAAAAGCATTTAGGATTAAATATAACAGCAGAAAATCTTAAAAATTGCAAAACATTCAATGATATACTAAATCTTGGTATATCTGAATATAAATAAGGATATATTTAATGCAAAAAATTATTTTATGGGGAAATGGGGATATGACTCAAATCCTCGAATATTACATAAACAAAGATAATGCTTTTGAAATTTGTGCTTATACAATGGATAGAGAATATATAAAAGAGAAAAGTTTCAACTCAAAACCTGTTATCCCCTTTGATGAAATTGAAAAACATTTTTCACCCCAAGAGTACCAACTTGGTATATTTATGAGTGCAAAGAAATTAAATAAAATTAGAGAAGAAAAATATAATCAAGCAAAAGCAAAAGGATATACTTGTATAAAATATATTTCAAAAAATGCAACATGTGATGCAACAAAAGTTGGTGAAAATGTTTTTATTTTACCTTATACAACAGTTCAACCATTCTGTAAGATTGGAAATAATGTAATAATCTGGCCACAGGCTCATATTGGACATCATACAATAGTTGGCGATAATTGTTTCTTTGCAATACCTAAAATTTCTGGATATTGTGAAATAAAAAACAATTGCTTTTTAGGCACCAACTGTACACTTGCAGACCATGTAAAAATTGGAGCATATTCAATAATCGGAGCAGGTGCCGTTGTTACAAAAAATATTAAAGATAAATCTGTTTTGGCTGTTAAACAAACTCCAAAATTAGAAATGTCTAGTTTTGAATTAGAAGATTTAATTCAGTGAGGTTTTATGGATAAAATTTCTGTAGTTGTTCCTGTTTATGGTGATAAAAGACTTGTTAGAATGCTTTATGATAAACTAATAGAAATTTTATCCGATATGAACGTTACCTATGAAATTATTTTTGTAAACGACTGTTGTCCTTATGGTTCAGGTGATGAAATAGAAAAACTTGCAAAAGAAGATTATAATGTTAAATTTATTGATTTATCCAGAAATTTTGGACAACATTATGCTATAAAGGCAGGTCTAGATAATGCAACAGGTGATTATACAATTGTTATGGACTGTGATTTGCAAGATAATCCTAAAAATATTAAATTGCTTTACGAAAAAGCTAAAGAAGGTAATGATGTTGTTTTAGGCTTTCAAACAGAATATCAGATTAATCCAATAAAAAGATTTTTCTCAGATTTTGCACATTATATGACAGAAATATTTATGAATTTTCCAATAAAAAAAGGAGTTGGAACACTTTCAATAATATCGTCGAAAGTTTTAAAAGAGATACAAAATTTTAATGAACAAAATTTTGTGTATATGTGTGTAATTTCGTGGTTAGGTTATAAACCTGCTTATGTCGAAATAATTAAAGAAGAAAGAAAAGCCGGAAAAAGTGGATATAACTTTATTAAAAATGTTAAATTATTATTTAACATGCTGATAAGTAACTCTAATAACCCTTTAATTTATTTTACTGTTGCTTGTTCCTTTCTAATGTTTTTATTTTCATTAGTGTTGATTTTTAAACTTATCATCGAATATTATTTTCTTGCAAAACCATTGGCTGGTTGGACAAGTTTGATATGTTCAATATTTTTTGTGGGTGGAGTTCTATCATTAAGTCTTACAATTTTGAGTATGTACATAGGTCAAATTGCTTATGGTGTAAGACAAAGACCTTTATATGTCATTAAAAATAAAATGAATTTATAAACCTTTACAAGCTATAAATACACCCAGTATTATAAATACACAACCTAAGATTTTGTATATATTGAAACTTTCACCTAAAAATAAAACTGAACACACAAGTACTGCAACAAACCCAATCATTGTAATAGGATAAGCATAACTAATATCAAGTTTTGTGAGTGTCGCTATCCACAATAAACCTCCGGCTAATGTTAAACAACAAGAAATGAATATAATTGGGTCAAATATAATTTTCAAAATAAAAAATATTTTATTTATAAATTCTAAAGGCATTGGAAACATTGCATTTATTTTAGTAATTATACGCCACTTTACAAGCAACTGTGAGGTTACGGTACAAATAATTGCTGTAAATAAATATATAAAACCAATTTTATCTGCAATTTTTAACATGCGATTCCTTTTCTATTATAGCCAATAATGATACTCCAATTGGATTAAAATTTAATAAAAATCTTTCAAAACTCATGATATTAAATAAAAATTTATTTAAAATACTTATATTGCCATCTATAAAGTTTGTTTCATTTTTTCTAAAGTATTTCTCAAATAAACGAACAATAACAATTGGTAAAAATAAAAAAGAATTAAAATAATACAACTTGATTTTATTTGATTGTAAAGACTTGATTAAAGTTTTTAACATAGTTTTATTATATCTGCGATAATGATGTGCCAATACATCAGTAGGACCATATAAAAATTGTAATGCAGGAACTGTAATTATAATTTTACCATCATCATTAAGCATCTTTTCTAATTCAATTAATGTTTTTTTATCATCTTCAATGTGTTCTAATACATCTAAAGAAACAATTAAATCAAATTTTTCATCACATAATGGATTATCATCAGGCATAGCTCCTATTATAATTTTACAATTAGGATTTTCTGATTGAGCATATTTTGCAATTTGTTTATCAGGTTCTAATGCAAATACCTCTCCAAATTCTGACAGCATCTTTAAATTATGCCCACTGCCACAACCCATATCTAAAATTTTTAAATTTTTCTTTCCTTTAAAATAAGAGGTAATAACTTGATGTATAATAAAATTTCTCGCCAAAAACCACCAATGAGTTTTATGAACTTCTATATTCCAATCATAACCTTTTCTATCCATATCTTCTCCATATATGAATTAATTATTTATAGCATAAAAATCTTTAATTTTTTTAATAACAATATCTTGTTGTTCCCTTGTTATACCATAAAACATAGGCAGTCTTAAAAGACGTTCACTTTCTTTGGTTGTATACATATCCAGACCAATAAACTTACCATATTTTTTGCCTGCCGGTGAACTATGCAGAGGAATATAATGAAATACAGCATTAACACCATTTTTATTCAAATATGATAATAATTCCGTTCTCTCTTGTAAATTTTTAGCTTTAATATAAAACATGTGTGCATTATGAATACATTCTTGAGGTATATATGGTAATTCAATTTTTCCATCAAGTTTAAGTTCATTTAGCTGCTCATAGTAATAATTCCAAGACTTAAGCCTATTATTATTAATAATATCTGGATTTTGTATTTGTGCATATAAGTATGCAGCATTCAAATCACTAGGCAAATATGAAGAACCATAATCTACCCATGTATATTTATCAATTTGACCTCTAAAAAATTTACTCCTATTAGTACCCTTTTCTCGGATAATTTCTGCTTGTTCAATTTTATCTTGGTCTTTGATAAGAATTGCACCACCTTCGCCCATGGAATAATTTTTTGTTTCATGAAAAGAAAAGCACCCAAAATCGCCAATAGTACCTAATGCCCTACCTTTATAAAAAGAATAAACACCTTGTGCTGCATCTTCAATTATTTTTAAATTATATGATTGTGCAATTTTAGAAATTTTATCCATTTCACAAGACACACCAGCATAATGAACCGGTACTATTGCTTTTGTTTGTTTTGTTATTGCTTTTTCAATTAAATTTTCATCAATATTCATAGTATCAGGGCGAATATCAACAAATATAATTTTTGCACCTCTCAAAACAAATGCATCTGCAGTAGACACAAATGTATATGATGGCATAATAACTTCATCACCTACACTAATATCAGATAGTAATGCTGACATTTCTAAAGCATGCGTACAAGATGTGGTTAATAATATTTTTTCAGATTTTGTCATGTTTTCCAAAATTTTAGAACATTGTTTTGTATATTGTCCATCTCCACTAATCTTTTGTTGATTAATTGCGTCTTGTATAAAATTTAATTCATTTCCTATAAACGGTGGTTTATTAAATGGAATCATTTTGAACCTTTTCTATTATTTCCTTATATAAGGCTTAATACCATCATAAATAATTTTACTCCAAACAAAAAGTATTATTATAGGAAAGATTAACACTCCTATATCAGCAGCAACTTTGCGACCTAAACTTTCGTGATAAATAAGCAAATAATTATATGGAATCATTAGCATTCCAAAACAGACTGCATAAAATAAATCATTCTTGCTATGAGTTTTATCTTTTATAAATAACCACATTGGAATTATAAATAAAACTAAAGAATAATACGCACTAACAAAAACAAACAAAGTTCGCATTATTACAATTAAAGTTACTTTTTTCCATAAAGATTTTTCAACAAAAATTGTGTATAAAGTGGTAAATAATATAAATATACTACCTAAATATGTGTATATATTTTTAAGTAATTCCGGCGAAATAATATCATTTAGCAGACATAAAAAATATTTTAAAAATCCATATAAAGTTGAATTATATTCAAAACCGGCATTCTTTACTACAACAGATAAAGTATAACCATTATCATTTTGCCCAAAATGACATAAATTGTAAAAATAATCTCCGGTATATAATCCTAAAGATGCTAATGCTGGAAAGATTGTCAATAAAATACAATAGAAAAATTCTTTGTATTTTCTATCTGATAAAAATAAAACTAAAAATAAAAATGGATAGAATTTCACATTTATCGCAAAAGATAAAACTATTGCTGAGAGCAAATACTTTTCTTTTCTATAAAGCCATAAAAATAAAAGCAAAACAAATAAAAGCGTAATTTCATAATTTCCTCTGTCCATACAAAATAAGAAAGGATAAGCCAAAATAAACAGCAAGGTATTTAAAAATGATTTTATATGTATAAATTTTGTATTAATGTTTTTGAATGTAAAAATTGTATTTTTATAAATATAAACAAAATATAATACTATAGAGGAATAAAACCAAAATGATAAAGCTGTATATGGTTTTAACAATGTTAATGGTTTAATAACAGCAAAAGATAAAGGCAAAAAGGTTAAAGGCATCTTTGAAAAATCATAATATAAATTATATAAATTTATAAAATCACTAAATCTTGCTTTACTAACAAATAAAATGGTATTAAAAGGGTATCCTCTGTTTAGATATAACCCTTGATAACAACAATATATTATAGAAACAGTAAAACCAAATAAAATAATTAAAGAAATATATATAAGTTTTTTAGTATTATCAATTTCAATGGTAGAATAAAGATTATATATTAAAATAGAAATAATTATTCCCAACATTATTAAGACTTGATAAAACGGTGCAACTGTCGCTATTTTCATAATTTTAATTGGTTCAAATATTATCCCAAATAACAGTAACAAAAATAACCCAATTAATATAATACCTGCATGAATGTAAAATTGTTTATTTAACATAATCCCCCAATAATTTCTTATTAGATTAATTATATATTGATAAAATTTAAATATCAATTTATACACATGTTCAATATAGTAATAGAAAAGAAGAAAAATTTTATAAAATTTTTCTTCTTAACTTAATTAAAACTAATTTAAAGGATAATTCTTATGATTTATCTTTATCAATTAAAAGTTCTTTATCCATAATAGAGCCTGCATCATCTTCGTATTCTACCCTACGAACAAGAACAAGATTTTCCATGGCCATTAAAGAATAATATTGAAATACTATAACTAATAAAAAATATATAAAGCATGTAACAATGAGAATAAATAAGTAACTTTCTAAGCCAAACATTTTGTATGCTAAATAACCACATGGATATAAAACAAAGCCTGTAAACAAAGCAATTACTAATAATAAAGGAATCGTTTTTAAAGAAAAAGAAATAAAAGTTTTTAAAATTTTTACTATATTATAAGCGTGTAAAGGATTTAATTTTGTTGAATATAATGTCATTTGTACAACAAAAACACCAAATAAAAATATCTCAACTAAAATTAAAGTCGTAATACTCGCAGCTTTTGGTATCTGATATTTAGTCAAAAGCTCATTCAAGAATACTCCACCATAAAACATACCAGCAGAAATAGGAGCAAGAACTAAAATTGAACCAACACCGGCAAAAAATATTTTAAACGGGTTTAAAAAATTAGGTAAAAGAATATTTTTTTCATTAATCAAATTATTAGAAGTAACAATTATATATCCAAATGAAAAAATCCATACAAAATAATTGATAAAAGCCCACAATGAAAGCCAACCATCAAATTGTACTACGATTTTATAAAAAGGATAAGATAATAGTGCAGAAACAAAAATCAATTTTATTAACGCATTTTTACTTCCCATCACAGTACGAACTGTATCAATTATAGATGCCATATTTATACCCTCTTTTTATACTATTATACATTATTATAAAATTTTTGTGAATAGTTAATGTTGTTCAACAAAAAAAAATAGTTTATTATAAGTAGAGAAAAGTATTAAAGACATTTGTAAATATGACAATAAATATATGCAAAAAAATAATAATATTTTTAATTTTTAGTATATTAATCATTATTTCTGATGATAGTGCATTAGTTTTTGGTAAAGATATTGAAAAAATTGTATATACTGAAGAACATGATTCTCAAGAAACAATTGATGAAGAATTATTTGGAGAAGAAAGTGAATATGAAGAATATGATGTTTATACAGAAATTGATGAAGAACCTGAAAATACTAATGAAATGATTGTACTTGCTCCTCCAGTGGAAAACAAGTATCAACCTGTATTAAAAGCTACTGTAGAAAAAATATATTCTTTTCGTTCAATTGATTCATTCAATACAATTTGGGATAATTCAGATAATTTTAGAACATTATACAGAACAGTTCCATCGATGATGCAAACGGCACCATCAATAATTCATGCAGCACATTATAAATTTAAACCAGATGATAACACATCTGTAGATTGGGGGCATTCTGCTTTATCTTCTTTTGATGGATTATCTGTTGGATTTATTGAAAAACTTGAAAGTGATTATGATTCAGGTATGAAAATTACAACAAAAATAGGGAAATTGAATATTTCATCAGCTATATATGATTCTTTAGAAACAAATAATCCGGCCGGAGGAATGCTTATTTCAACAAATGATTTTTCTTTGGGGGAAATGAAAGGAAAAATAAGGTTTGGTGGAGGAATTTATACGAATGAGTACGGCAACACAAATGCCTCTAAAAATTCTTATGGATTATTCACTCAATATAAAAAAGGAAGATTTACTTTAGGTGCTCAAATTGGTAAAACCCAATTTTCAAATGAAAATTATGGTACAAGCATTTATTTATATCCTAAAATTCGTCTTACAAACTCTTTAACTATAACAAGTAAAATAGCAAATCATTTTGAGCAAAATTATAATCAAGAAGAAATTGGTTTAACATATAAACCAGCTAGAAATAATCCAAATGATTTTTCAATCTCAATAAATGCTTCATTATATAATGGAGAAGGCACAAAAAATAAACAACGTTTAAAATTAAGTACAGAATTCAAATTATAATTTTATTGTATAATATAAAGGTAAATATAAGGACTTTGTAAAATGAAAATTTGCATTATAGGAACAGGATACGTAGGTTTAACAGCAGGAACATGTCTTGCTGATATGGGTAATGAGGTTATATGCGTAGATAATAATAAAGAAAAAACAGAAATGCTTCAAAAGGGTATAATACCAATATATGAACCTGGATTAGAAGAATTAATAAAAGTTAATTTTGCCGAAAATAGATTAAAATTTTCTACAGATTTAGATGGAGCAGTAAAATCTTCACAAGTATGTTTTATCGCAGTAGGTACACCACAAGATGATGATGGTTCCTGTGATTTATCAGGTGTGTTTGAAGTTGCCAAAAGTATAGCTCAGGCAATGAATGGATATAAAGTTATTGTAGATAAGTCTACTGTTCCTGTTGGTACAGCAGAAAAAGTTGCAAAAATAATAAAAGAAAATACAAATTTTGATTTTGATGTTGTATCTAATCCTGAATTTTTAAAACAAGGTTCTGCAGTAGATGATTTTCTTTATCCGGATAGAGTAATTATAGGCTCTGATTCCAAACATGCAACTGAAATAATGCAAGAAATATATTCACCATTTTTAAGAACTGCAAATAGAGTTATTTTAATGGATGTAAAATCTGCAGAAATGACAAAATATACTGCTAACGCATTTTTGGCAACCAAAATCTCATTCATAAACGAAATAGCCAATTTATGTGAAAAAACAGGTGCAGATGCAGAAATGGTAAGAATAGGTATAACTACAGATTCAAGAATAGGAAATCAGTTTTTATTTCCAGGAATTGGTTTTGGTGGAAGTTGTTTTGGAAAAGATGTAAGTGCTTTAATCTCTTTTACTGAAGAACATAACTGTAATAATGATATTTTAAAAGCAGTAAATGCAACTAATCAAAAACAACGATTAAATTTTTTACAAAAGATTTATAATAGATTAGGAGAAAATTTAACAAATAAAACAATTGCAGTATGGGGACTTGCATTTAAGCCCAAAACAAATGATATGCGAGATGCACCATCTATAACGATAATAAATAAACTTTTAGAAAAAGGTGCAATAATTCAAGCTTTTGATCCAAAAGCAATGGATACTGCAAAAGGAATTTTTGGCAACAAAATTAAATATGCAAAGTCATCATACAGTGCACTTGAAAATGCTGATTGTTTACTATTATTAACAGAATGGAACGAATTTCGAAGACCAGATATGGATAAAGTTAAGAATTTGATGAAATTTCCATTAATTTTTGACGGAAGAAATCAGTATAATGGTAAAAGATTAAAAGAACAAGGTGTAGAATATATTTGCATTGGTAGAAATTTTAACTAAAATTTTCTATTATTCAAATACATAATTTACAATTTAAAGCTTTTTGTTCTATAAATTTTTATACGCCGTATAATTTCTTTAATTTTTGCCCATCCAAAGTTTTAAAACAGGAATTAAAGATGTCAAAATTAAAGCAATTATAAAAGCAATTATAGATAAAATTAAGAAAAATATAGAATGACTCATATTTTCATACAATCCTGCAAATAAACCAGCAGCTAAATTTCCAATAAAACTTGATAAAAACCACATACCCATAAGCAATGATGCAAATTGTGCAGGTGCTAATTTTGTTACTAAAGATAAACCGATAGGTGATAAACATAACTCAGCAATAGTAAAAATTAAATAAGCAAAAAGAAGCCAAAGGGGAGAAACAAGAATAGTATCACCACTAGTGAAATGTGCAGCTATTGCCATAATCAATGTAGCAATTGAAATGAGAGTTAATGCCATGCAAAATTTAACAACTGATGTTGGTTCTTTGCCTTTTGAAGCTAAAAAACTCCATAACATAGACATCACAGGTGCAAGGGTTATAATAAACAAAGGGTTTAAAGATTGAAAATATTCAGCAGCAATTTCAAAACTACCAAAAACTCTTTGTGTAGAGTTTTTAGCAAATAATGTTAAAGAGCAACCTGCTTGTTCAAAACAAATCCAGAAGAAAATCGAGAAAATCATCAAAATAAATAAAGCCCAAATTTTTCGTTTATCTCTATGTGTAAGTTCTTTTTGTTCTTCAATATTTTCAATAGTTTGTAATTTTATCGGAGTAAGTCCATAATTTCCAAGTAATTTTTTTTCACCTAATTTATAGGTAATATAACCAATTAGCATTCCTATTCCAGCTGCAAAAAATCCATAATTATATCCATATTTCATTGCTAAAGTACCACATACTAAAGGAGAAAAGAATGCACCTAGATTGATTCCCATATAAAAGATAGTAAAGCCTGAATCTCTTTTTTGCTTATCATCACCATAAAGCATACCAACGATAGTGCTTATATTTGATTTAAAAAAGCCATTGCCAATAATCATTAAAGTTAAAGCAGGAAAGAATAGCCAATCAATGCCACTCGCTAAGGAGAAAAGTCCTGCAAGCATAACAATTGCACCAATTGAAATACTTTTTCTTTGTCCCAAAAATTTATCAGCCAAATAACCACCAAGTAAAGGAGTTAAATATACAAAACCTGTATAAAAGCCATAGATACTGCTTGCAAATTGATTTGTAAAAGCCAATTTCTCAAGCATATATAAAACTAACATTGCTCTCATACCGTAGTAAGAAAATCTTTCCCACATTTCAACCGAGAACAATAAAAATAACCCTTTGGGGTGATTATTAATCAAATTTTTCAACATAACTTTTAAATAATTACATAGATAAAACTTATAATCAACTAGTGATAATACATTTGTAACAAAATAATATATTTGACATAAATAATATCCTGTCATATCCTTATTTTATGATATATAAGACTTGTAGATTTATTGAACACGGATTATTTATCCAATATTCTGATTCAGATTATTTAAAATTCAAACATTGTTGTAATATGGATTCTTATCCGGAAAGCCAGCAGTTATTCTTATGTAGAGAGTTTCGAGGAGATAATTTTAACTGGTCTGAAATTTTTAATATAAAAAGAAAAATCAGAGATGACTGTAGAAATGGTATTTATCATCCAATATGTTCAAAATGTTGGGAGTTACAAGAAATGGAAACGGATGAAGATGATTATTTTTCACAATTAACTTTTTCTCCAATTTCAAAATGTAATTCCAGATGTATTTATTGTTATATTGGCAATCACAAAGAATATTATAATGCTGAAGAAAAATTTGATATGATGGCAATTATAGATGATTTACAGAAAAAAAACTATTTAAGATTTAATGGTTCATTAAGATATATGGGTGGTGAACCCACTCTTATGAAAGATTTTAATAAAATTACCGATTTGTTTGTAAACAATAATGTACCTGAAATATATTTACCAACTTCAGGTATTAAATATTCTTATTCAATTGAAAAAGCTTGTGAATTAATACCTTTTTGCAATATTTATATATCAATAGATTCAGGTACTCCTAAAACATATAAAAAAATCAAAGGTATAAATGCATATCATTTAGTGTTAGACAGTTTGTATAAATATAATAAACACAGTAAAAACTCTATAAATGTTGTATCAAAATATATATTTATCCCAAAAATCAATGATAATACAAGAGAAATTGATTTATGGATTTCAGAATCACAAAAAATCAATTTATCACAAATGGCACCAGATATTGAGTATTCTTGTGTTTTTGATGATTCAAAAGAAAAATATCTTAAACATCTTTTCAATCTTACAAATTATGCCAGGAAAAAAATTGAAGAAGCCGGATTAGTTTTTAATTTGGGTGTAGTTTACAGAAAAATGATGTATGAATGGGCCAAAAAAAATAAAGAAAGACTTAAAAATGACACTAATCATGAAATATTCATACTTGATATAACTAAACTTACGGCAGAAGAAACAGAAAATATTTTACAATCAATAATTGATAAAAATACTATTTGGAACAAACCTATTATAAAAATAACTGCAGAAAAAGAAGTTACAGATTTTGATGAATTCAATAATATTTTGTATTTATGTATATTATTTGGTTTTAAAATAAAATTAGAAACAGATGCTATGAAAAAATCCGAAATGATAATAGAAGCATTGAAAATTGGTGATATTGAACTTATAGCAGATACTAATGGTTTATACTTTGAAGAATACAATAAATATAAAAAATAGTTTATATATAACTTAAGTTTTGTTATAATACTGACAAATTAATAAAAACATTATAATATTTACATATAAAATATAAGTAAGGAGATGAAGTTTGAAAATTTTGATTGTGCAAATGCAATCAATTTTAGGTGATAAACAAGCTAATTTTGATAAAGTATGCAAGCTTTTGCAAGGGAAAGAAATAGAAAAACCTGATTTAATCATTTTACCGGAACTTTTTGCAACAGGTTGGTATTGTGATATTTATTCACAAGTCGCAGAAGATATAAATAATTCTCAAATTATAAAATTTTTATCAAGTATTGCTAAAAATTTTAAAGCTAATGTTATCGGAGGTTCTTTTGCAAGACGTGATGAAAATAAAAATATCAAGAATACATGCCCCGTTTTTGATAGAAAGGGTGATTTAATTGCTCATTATGATAAAATGCATCTATACTCTTATCTTGGTGATACTGAAAATTTGAATTCTATTAGAGGTGAAAAACCTGTAATCGCTAAAACTGATGTCGCTAATATTGGCTTATCTATATGTTATGATATAAGATTTCCGGAAATATATAGATGTTATGCCTATGGTGGAGCAGATTTACTTGTTAATGTTGCTGCTTGGCCAAAATCTCGTAAAATTCATTGGGAAACTTTAACTAGAGCAAGAGCTATAGAAAATCAATCGTTTATGGTTGCAGTTTCTCAAACTGGTGAAATACAAAATGGAATATATAATTTAGGTCATTCTGCTATATATTCTC
>JAFQYI010000200.1 GCA_017406505.1 bacterium | reverse complement strand
GATTTGAAATTGGAGTATTATTTACATCAGTTAGGCGTATTGCAAAAGATTCACCATCATGCAATGTGGAATTACTTGTTACAACTACTTTTGAATCTGTTTTGGCTGTTGACGGATTTAAAATAAAAAACCCAGCAACAAGAAGAATGATTAAAATTACGACTAAAATCATTATAATTTTATTGTTATCCATAAATATTTCCTCCTTAACTCATTACTAATCTATAGGGATTTAATGATATAAATCTTATAGAATTGAGATTAGATAAATCATCTATTCCAATTCATTTGAGGTTAAAAAATAAATTTATTCAGATTGAAATCAAACCTAAAATTAACTTAATTTCTCCATGCTTTCCAAAATTTCTGGATTAAGCTTGAACGCTTCATTAAAACACTCTTCAGCTTCATCGAACATGTTCAACTTATTGTATAATAATCCTTTCATAAGATATGGGAAGGGATCATAGGGATTTAACTTAATAGCTTTATTTACAAATTTATTATTTTATTTTGTTATATCCTCTATACTTTGTTCTCTGATAATCTCTACATTTATATAAAGTATATATCTTGTATATAATTGCCTTTTTGATATGTTTTATGTTAAGATTTGTTTACAATTTGTTTGTTATATATAAAATTAAATCGGTAAAAGGTAGATATAATATTATAGTTGATGATTTAAAGAATTTTGATTTTTATATAAATTTGAATAAAAATTTTAAAACCGTAAAAGATTTTTTGGATAAAAATGAGTTGAATAACATGGAAATTGGCAGTTATGAAATTATAGACAGTGATATATACGTAAATATTGACGAATATCAAACGAAAGAATCTTCATTAGCAGAAGCACACAGAAATTATATTGATATCCAAATAGTTTTAGATGGAAATGAAAAAATCGGTTATACAAACATAAAAAATGGAAAAATAGAAATTCCTTATAATTTAGAAAAGGATATTGAATTTTTTCAAGCAGATTGTGATTTTATAAAAGCTGATAATACAAAATTTTTTATTTTTTATCCACAAGATATTCATCAACCATGCATTTCAGACGAAAACAAAACAAAAGTAAAAAAAGCCGTTTTTAAAATAAAAATTAATTAATAAAAAATTAATGTGGTATCTGTATGATAATGAGTAATATAAAAAAAAATGGATTTACTTTAGCCGAGATATTAATAACTTTGACTGTTATAGGAATAATTGCAGCTATTACGATACCATATATGATTTTAGAAACAAGAAAAAAAGAAACAATCACAGCATTAAAAAAATCATATTCAACATTGCAAAATGCTATATATATAACGCAATCAAAACAAGGGAATATTTCTGAATGGGATATTCCTGAAACAAATAATACAGCAAGAGCTTTAGCATTTTTTAACAGTATAAAAAATCAATTAAATATAATGAAAGTCTGTGGAACAGAATCAGGTTGTTTTGCAGATACAACATATAAATATCTAAATGGAGAAGATTGGTCAAATATTGATAATAGAGATGATTTATATAAATTTATGTTATCAAATGGCATGTCAATAGCAATAAAATTTTACGAAACAACATCAGTAAATAGTCAAGGATTTTTTGTAGACATTAATGGAGCTAAAGAACCAAATATAAGAGGCATAGACGAATTTGCTTTTTTGATTGATGTAAAAAATAACAGAGTTGTTCCTTATGGGAATGATAAAGAATCTTTGGAAATTCTTTCAGATTGCTCAAAAAATGGTTATGGTAATTATTGTGCAGAATATATTTTAAGATACGATAAAATGGACTATTTATAACAAAAACAGCCATGTCTACTAAATAGTAGGCATGACTGTTTACTAAACGAACAAAAAACTAAGCTTCTAAATTAGGTAATTTTTTCCCAACTTTAGCAACATCTCCAACATCAGGACCATCTAAAGCATCAGCTGTTTCTATAACTGGCGTTGCAATTTGGTCTGCAACATGAACAGCTTTAGAAGCTACTCCACCTGTTTTTTCATCAACAGCTCCATAAATTTTTCCAACAGTTCCACCTGTAATTGTATCAGCAGCTTGGAAAATACTATTTATTGCTCCACCTTTACCTTCTTCTTCATTTTTTGCGAAAACACTATCTTGATTCACATTTGCAGCTTTTGCCACCGTATTAACGGTATCTGCTACATCTTTAACTTGTCCTGCAATTTGTATACCTTTCATAATTGCTGCAACAGGAACTGCCATATCCTAAACCTCCAAATTAATTTCACCCTATATATAAATAAAGTATTTTTTTCATCTGTAAAATCAAAAAAAAATATTTTTTTTACAAAAATTAATAAAAATAAATATACTAAAAAAGTATTTCAAAAAATTCTTTAGAGGAATATATATCCTTAATGACATGGATTTTACAATTTAATTCATTTTTTAAATCATCTAAATTTTTACCATCTAAAAAATCATTTGTATAAGGAGAAAGCATAACTGATGGAATAATCAAATTAGTAGGATTATAAGGAGAAATTGCATCAACTAAATCTTGGTAGCATATTAATCCTGCAACGGAAATATCTTGCCCCCAAAATTTTGGTTCTATTTTTACCACTTCAACGGTTAAGTTTTCAATTGTATTTAACCTTTCTTGGAAAATTTTAAATGTTAAATAAGCTGATTTAGATGTACCAAAAGTAATTCTAATAGGTTTTTTAAGTTTTTTAGGAAGTTTTTTAAATCTTTTTTCAAAATCATCTTTTAGCAATCTTAAAGCACCAACACCATCTTCAATTTGTCCAAATCCACAATAATATTTTGCTGGAGGAACTTCTTTTTCTGCAATAAGAAAAAATTCATCAGAAAGACATACCGGAAATTTTTTTCGTTTTTTATTAAATTCATCAACAAGCCCAATACACTCAAGAGCTTTTTCTTTGTCTACAGTTTTTAATTTATCTTTTCTATATTTAGTTATTCCAACAGGCACAATTGCAACAGATAATAAAACCGATTTGAATTTATACAATTCATTTAAAGTATATTTGAGTTCTTCTCCATCATTAAAATCCGGACATAGAACAATTTGAGCATGAAAAGGGATATCATTATTTTTCAAAAAATTCAAATGTTCTTTAATATTTTTTGCTTTGGGATTGCGAAGCATTTTTGCACGCAATTCACCGTTCATTGAATGAACTGAAACATACAATGGACCCAAATGCATTAGAGCAATTCTTTCCATATCTTTTTGTGTTAAATTGGTCAATGTAACATAAGACCCTTGTAAATATGATAGTCTATAATCATCATCTTTGATATAAAGAGTATCTCTCAAACCTTTTGGTTGTCCGTCAATAAAACAAAAAATACAATGATTGGTACAAGGTTTTATTTTATCAAAAATTGCAGATTGAAAAACAATACCCAATTCTTCGTCAAAATCTTTTTCTATTTCATAAATTTCAGGAGAACCATCTTTATGCTTAACCCATATATTTAATTCTTCACAAGATGTAAGATAAGAATAATCAATATAATCTTTAGGAATTTGTCCATTGATTTTTAAAATTTCATCACCGGCAGAAATTCCTAAATCGTCAGCAATTGAATTTTTTTGTACTTCTATTACTTTTGCCGGCATATTTTTATACTTTCAAATTTTTAAGATATTCAATAAATTGTAATGTTTGCTTTAATGTTTGCATCATAACTGATTTTTGAAAAATATCTAACCCTGAATATTCATCATTAAGACTTCTATTCAATGTTATAGCATATAAATCCATAGATTTAATACATTTATCAATTAAGGATTTTTTATTTTCATTATTTAAACACTTCATAGAAGCAATTCTTATATTTATATCTTGTAAAAATATAGATGGATTTTCACTGAAATCGCTAAGCATTAATTTTATAAAAAATTTTTCACCTTTGTCTGTAATTGAATAGTAGCTGGATTTTTTGCCACCATTAGACAAAACATCATGAACGGTAACAATATTTTCTGAGAGCATTTTTTTCAAAGATGGATAAATAGTACCATGACTTGGATTAGTATATGCTCCAAAGAATTTCAATATATTCTTTTTCACGGAATATATTGTCATTTCTCTCTTAATAAGGCAATACAATATACATATATCATTCATAATTTAACTATATATCGTATCGAGTTATTTTTCAAGATAATATATATATGCTCGACAAAAAAAATATTTTTTGGCATAATTTATTATAATAAATTTGTGTGGAGCAAATATGTTAAAAAAAGTTATTGATTTTTACAAAGCACCTAATGATGTTCCTGTTACGATGAATGATGAAGAGATAGCAAAAACATATAAAAAGGGGCGAATTGATATATTTACATCTTGTTTTATAGGATATACAGTATTTCATTTAACAAGAAAAAATATAGCAACAGCATTACCGGCATTAAGCACAGATTTAGGATATACAAACATACAACTAGGTTTATTAGGCAGTGCATTATATTTTGCTTATGCATTTGGGAAATTTATAAACGGTGTAATAGCAGATAAAGCAGATGCTAAAAAATTTATGACCACAGCATTATTTATATCATCACTTGCAAATATTTTCTTTGCATTGAGTGCTGTTATAATTCCTCCAAATAAATATGTATTAGGACAGCCGTTATTATTAACAGTTATGGCATTTTTTTGGGGAGTAAACGGTTGGTTTCAATCAATGGGTTTTCCGGGTATAGCAAAATCATTAGCTTTTTGGTGGTCAAATAAAGAGCGAGGAACAGTTTGGTCATTATGGACCACATCGCATCAAGTTGGAACCAGTCTTGCTTTTTTACTTGCAGGATATTTAATACCACGTTTTGGATGGCAATCAGCGTTTATAGTCCCCGGTATTATAAACCTTATAGTATGTGTATACTTGTATACACACATGCATGACAAACCTACAACGATAGGTTTGCCTGACGTAGAAATATACAAAGAAGGTAAAAAAGAAGAAAGTAAAGAAGAAGCAGACGAAGAAGCAAAACTGGCATATATTGATATATTAAAGAAGTATGTATTTTTAAATCCAACAATGTGGATTTTGGCATTAGCATTTACATTTGTTTACGTATGCAGATGTAGTACAGAAGATTGGATTATCAAATATTTGGTTGAATTTAAAGGAAATTCATTAGAATTAGCGACACAAAAACAGACATTTCTACCATTTTTTGGAATATTTGGGACATTATTAGCCGGAGTATTTTCAGATAAAATATTTAAGGGAAAAAGAATGCCGGTTACGATATTATTTTTGTCCGGACTTGCAATATGTGTATTAGGGTTAATGGAAAATCAAGGCAATAGTATGATTGCGACAATTATAGACTATATATGCATAGGAGGTATAGGATTTTTCACAGCAGGACCCCAAATGTTTGTAGGTGGGATATGTGCAGTAGAAACAGGTTCTAAGAAAGTAGCATCAGCTGCTACGGGATTTTGTGGGATATTTGGATATTTTGGTGCAATTTTATCCGGAATAGGAACGGGATATTTTATTGATAATTTTGGTTGGAATGGAGCTTTGTATTTTTGGACAATTTCAGCAATTTTATGTATTATTATTCTTATTCCTGTTTATAGAAAAGGTGTATAATAACAAGATATCTAATAGTTCTAAATAAGAAAAACTAAAATTAAAAAGTTTTGAAGCAAAGCTAATTAAATTTAAAAAGCTGGTAACGGGACTTGAACCTGCGACCTACTGATTACGAATCAGTTGCTCTACCAACTGAGCTATACCAGCTTGACCTCTCTATTATATAAAATACAAAAATTTTATCAATATTCTAATCTAACGAAAATATTTCTTGTAAATCTGCATAACTTAAACTCTTTCCAATATTTCTATCAACAGATATTACTGAATCTACTAAATTTCTCTTCCTTTGTTTTAATTTTTGAATTTTCTCCTCAACTGTACCTTTTGTAATTATTCTGTATACAAATACTTTCTTCGTTTGTCCTATACGATATGCTCTATCTGTTGCTTGGTCTTCTACTGCAGGATTCCACCAAGGATCGTAATGTATTACATAATCTGCTCCTGTTAAATTTAATCCTGTTCCTCCTGCCTTTAAACTTACTAAGAATATAGGGATAGTTACATCGTTGTTGAATCTTTCAACAACTTCCCCTCTATCTTTCGTTTTGCCGGTTAGATATTCATGTTTAATTCCTTCACGTTCCAACCATGCCTTGATTATATCTAACATATCTACAAATTGACTGAACAATAATACTCTATGTTTTTCTGCAATTATTTGTTCAAGCATTATTTTTAATTGTTCAAATTTGCCTGAATGTATATGCCCCTTTTTTCCTTCTTTATCATATAACTTCGGATGACAACAAATTTGTC
>JAFQYI010000199.1 GCA_017406505.1 bacterium | reverse complement strand
GAGAATTATGAATTAACTCTCCTAAAACCCAAATTTTAGCTAAAATATTTTCTTTCTTTAGTTTTTTTGTAGTTTCAACTGCTCTTTTAACTCCATAACAAAAACCTGAGTACTTAGCAGTTCTAATAGTTTTCAGTTTTATTCACTTCCGTTCAATGGACTAACGATTCTATCGCCGTAATATTACTTTATCATAAAGAAAATTTTATTCAAATAAAATTCTTCAAAATTATCCCTTTGTTTAGAAAGTTTATAAAAAGATAGGTTTGATATATAACTAATAATATAAAAAGCAGGCTGTGTTTGTTGTTTCGGTTATCTGCTTCAATACCGGTTTTTCTCTTTCACATTTTTCAAAAACTTTTTCACATCTCGGGGCAAATGGACAACCTGCAAAAATATCTTTTATTGATGGTGGCTGACCTTTAATCGTTTTAAGTTTTTCATTCTTCAAATCCGGTAATGATTCTATTAATGATTGTGTATATGGATGTTTGGAATTAAAAAATAATTCTTTTCCTTTGCAATATTCAATAATAGAACCATTATACATTACTGCTGTCGAATCAGCATTTTCTGAAACAAGTGCTATATCATGTGATATTAAAATTATAGAGGTTTTAAATCTATTTTTTATTTCATTCAATAAATCAATAATCTGTGCTTGTACAGTAACATCTAAAGCCGTTGTCGGCTCATCTGCTATTATAATTTTAGCATCACATGCAATAGCTGTGGCTATTGCTATTCTTTGTCGCATTCCTCCGGAAAGCTCATGAGGATATGATTTCAATCTTTCTTTTGCATCTGGAATTTTAACAGCATTTAAGGCTTCGATTGCGTATTTTTCAGCTTCCTTACCATATAATTTTTTATGAACATTAATAACTTCTAATAATTGATTTCCTATTGTATACAATGGATTGAGAGATGTCATTGGATCTTGAGGTATTAGTGCTATTTCTTTTCCTCTAATCTTTTGCATTTCTTTATTTTTATAATTTATTATATTTGTGCTATTGTAAAATATTTCTCCTGAATCTATACTTGCAGTATTTGGTAATAATCCTAATACCGACATCATTGTTATTGTTTTCCCTGAACCGGATTCTCCAACCAAAGCAAGAGTTTCTCCTTTTGTCAGTTTAAATGAAACATTGTGTAATGCAGAAAATTTTCCTGATTTTAGATTGAAACTGACATTAAGATTTTTAACTTCTAAAATTGTCATATTTAAATTCTACTTTCTTAATATAAATTTTCTATCAGTCATTTGTTTATATTTTAAAATTTTTTATTACTATTAAAAGCTCTAGCTTTTAAAGTAGTTTGATAATTTTCACAAAAATGTGCATAATCAAATAAAATCAATCCATCTGCATGCATTTTCCTTGTTTCTTGTACTTGCAATAAAAGTTCATCTGTCGGTGCATTCATAAACATTACAAATATTCCAGGATAAAGTTTAGTATTAGAATTCATTTGATTTTTCATATCTCTAATTAATGAACCAGCTGTTTTTTTGTCTGTTGTTAAAAGTAATGGTGTAAAACCATCTACAAGATTTCTTTTACTCCACAATTTCCAATCTTGCATTTTTGTTTCTAAGCTTCTTTCTATATCCGTGAAAACAACAGTCGTTAAAGTTATATTATTTTGAATTGTTAATTTTCTTGTTTTTTCAACAAAATCTGTAACTTTTTTTTGTCTGTATTCAAACCAATTTTGTCTTATAGCATCGGAAACTTTCAAATCTTTAGGGTCAATACCATATATAGACGTAAATTCATCTCTTGCAAATTTTGTATAGCCCCATTCTGTTCCCATTGAAGAATCTGACTTTATTTTAGCACATTGAGGATATCTTATATAATCTAAATTTATTCCATCAGGTTTATAATTTTCAATTATTTCATTTAAAAGTTCTTCAAGAAATTGATGAACTTCAGGATTTGCAGGATCAATAAAGAAACCATTATGTTCGGCTACAGAATAAGCTAATTCGTTATTATCTGCTAAAGCTTTTGTTGTATTTGCCCATTCCGGGTGTACTGCAAGAATATGAGTTCGACTGCTTCTTGGGGGTTTGTTACCTACATAAAATGTTTCAAACCAAATATGAACTTTTATATTATTTTTATGACACTCTTTTATCCATATTTCCAAAGGGTCAAAAGTATTAAATTCTCCTCTTTGAGAAGTTATTCCATATTTTTCCATAACTTTTGACGGATAAATTGTCATACCGTGGTAATAAGTTTCAAGAAAAACATTGTTAATACCAGCATTTTTTAAACAATCTACGGTTTTAGATATTTCATGAGCATTGTGTTCAGTAGGCCTTATCCATATTCCTTTAAATTCTTCCGGACGATAAGGAATCGCATACTGAAGAGCATTATTAACATAAAACTTTGATTGATTTAAAAAATATTCAGCTTTGTCTTGATGTTTTTGTGCTTTTTTAATACTATCATTTGCTTTATTAAGAAAATTAACAGCCTTTCTTCCATCATAACAATTATCCATCATACGATAATATTCAATAACTTGAGAAGTTTCCTTAATTTTTTCTTGAGCTTCAAATATATAGGTATCAGGAGTAATAAATGAAGCTATTTTAAGTGTTTTAGGGTTAATATAAATTTTCGTGCCTAAAATAATATTATCTTGAATCCATTGTTTAGCTTTACCGTGTCCACTAATAACAAAGCCTTCACGAGGAATAATCGAATCGGCACCACTTAATTTTACGACAGTATTATGAACGACAACAGCTTCAGCTCCAAATTCATTAGTACCGGTTCTTAAACCAAAATCAGGAGTATAGACTATAAGCTGATTAGCACCTCTTAACCCAGGATAGTTAATATTGACTCCTGCCTCACCTTTTTGTGGATCAATATTAGATAAATAGGTTGAAGATTGCTTATATATTTTACCTTCTGGTAAGTCATATACATCCGTTGGAAGGTTGTATGTTATTTCAGATTTTGAATCACCATCATTTAAGTTTTTATTTTGGGGAAGTTTAGGAATTATATTTTCAAGTTTCATAATATCAGCTTCAACTGGAGCATTTATATTTTTCATTGAATTTAGAATGTCAGAGCAATCATTTTGAGTAGAACATTTTGAAAACGATTGTAAAATATAATTTTTTTCAGCAGCAACAGATGCCTGAAAAGTACATAATAAAAAAAATAAAGAAGATATAACAATATTTTTTAACAACTTACACATAAACTGATTATACTACAACTATCGGAATTGTATAATTAATAATAAAAATTCATAATTTAAAAAACAGATATATATATTACAAAACAAACAATAGGACTCATTTATTTTTTATAAATGCCTACAAATACTGCTATAAACAGAATAGCAGTAAGATAATGATATTATTTTTTATCTGTAAAAAAACCTATTTAATATGTTTAATTTAAATATATCATTAAATTTCTTTTTCTCTTTTATAATTATCTAATAGTATGAATATTTGGTTTCTAAAGATTGCGAAAAATATTCCTAATGCAACCAAAAATAATGAATTAACTAAAATGAATTGTGCCATTTTAGAATTATCATACATTGTTAAATGAAAAACTATAATAGTGCATATAATAGATAAAATACACCAAACAAGGACAAAAGCCGTAGCATACCTTTGCATGAAAAACCTGCTTTCTTCTTTTTCTAATAATATAAAAATACACAACTACCACTAACTGCCACGTCATGTGTCAGAAGAAAAAGAATTAATATTTGAAAGCATTATCGTTAACATACCTATATTATAACACATATAAAACTTCTTTCAACCCCATCATTAAAATGATTATTTAGCTAATAAAAAAGGATATTATATTATAATATATTATATTAGGGGCTTGCACAGAAGAATTTAATTTTTAATAATAACTTCTAACAAAATTTTATATAAATCTTGTTTTCTATGATTAAATCTAAATTCACATTCTTTTAAGTGTAACAAGAATTCTTCCTTTTTTAACCCATAAAATTTT
>JAFQYI010000198.1 GCA_017406505.1 bacterium | reverse complement strand
TCTCACGGAATATCATTAACTGTAATAATTGATGGAGTTCCTTCAGGATTTGAAATAGATTTTGATTTTATAAATAAAGAGCTTGCCAAAAGACAAATTGGATATGGCAGAGGTGGAAGAATGAAAATAGAAACAGATAAAGCTATTTTCAAGTCCGGAGTAAGGCACGGAATAACAACCGGTGCTCCAATTGCAATTGAAATTGTAAATAAAGATTTTGAAAATTGGAAAATACCAATGTCTACTGAACCAGTTGAACAAAATCAAGAAAATATTGAAAAAATCCAAGCAAAACAAATTACAAATGTTAGACCTGGACATGCAGATTTTTCGGGAGCAATAAAATATAATGAACAAGATATAAGAAATATATTAGAACGTTCAAGCGCAAGGGAAACTGCTGCAAGAGTTGCTGTTGGTGCTGTTGCAAAATGTATTTTGAAAAGTTTTGGAATAGTTGGATTTTCACATGTTGTACAAATAGGAAAAGTTAAAATTGACAAAAATTCTACTATTGATGAAAAAATTATAGACTCAAATGATTTAAGAGTTTGTGATTTAAGTGCTTATCAAGATATGAAATTAGAAATTGATAAAGCAAAAGAATCTGGAGATACTCTTGGTGGAAAAATTGAAGTTATATATAAAAATCTTCCGATAGGTTTAGGTTCGCATGTTCAATGGGATAGAAGACTAGACGGACTTATTGCACAAGCTGTTATGAGTATACAAGCAGTTAAAGCTGTAGAAATAGGCTTAGGAACAGATGTCGCTGAAACTTCCGGAAAAAATACTCACGATGAAATTTTTTATCAAAATGGTAAAATTACTAGAAAAACAAATAATGCAGGTGGTCTTGAAGGTGGAATTACCAACGGAGAAAATCTTGTAGTAAAGGCTTCAATGAAAGCAATCCCAACAATGAAAAGTCCTCTAAAATCTGTTAATTTGAAAACAAAAGAACAAATAAATGCGCATTTTGAACGTTCTGATACTTGTGCAGTATCAGCTTGTGGTGTTGTTGCAGAAGCCATGATTGCCTCTGTTTTATTAAATTCATTTTTGGAAAAATTTGGTTCTGATAATTTTGAACAAATATCAAAAAATTATGAAACTTATAAAGAAATGTTGAGGAAAAGATTTGAGTAAAAATATTGTACTTGTTGGCTTATCCGGTAGTGGAAAAACTACTGTTGGAAATATTTTGAAGAATACTCTTAAAAATTTTCAATTTATTGATACTGATGAGTTAATTGTTCAACAGGAAAATCGCTCTATTAATACTATATTTGCAGAAAATGGAGAACAATATTTTAGAAAAATAGAATCAGGTATTGTAGAACAAGTTTCTAAAAAAGAAAACCAGATAATTTCAACAGGAGGAGGCGTTGTTTTAAATATTGACAATATTAAATATTTAAAGCAAAAAGGTATAATCTTTTATCTTAAAACTTCTCCTGATACTCTTATAGAAAGACTTAAAGGTGATACATCAAGACCTCTTTTAAAAACAGATGACATTAAATCAAAACTTATATCTATGCTTAATATAAGAGCAAATTTATATGAAAAAGCTGATTTTATAATAGAAACAGATAAATTAACAGAAAATAGTACAGCAGAAGAAATTATGAGGATTTATAATGAGAGAAGTAACTGTTGATATAAACGAAAAACAAAAAACAAGTTATCCTATATTTATAGGCGAAAATCTTATAGAAAAAGCAGATGAATATTTGCAAAAATATTGTAAAGCCTCAAAATATTTTATAATTACTAATGAAAAAATAAATAATCTTTGGGGTAATAAATTAAATATTGAAAATTCAGAAAAGTTTATAATTCCAGATGGTGAAAAATACAAAAATTATGAAACGTTAATTTCAATATTAGATAAAGCCTCAGAATTAAAATTGGACAGAAAATCTGCTTTTGTTGCATTTGGTGGTGGTGTTATAGGTGATATAACAGGATTTGCAGCTTCAATATATAGAAGAGGTGTTAATTTTGTTCAAATTCCAACAACCTTGTTAGCGCAAGTAGATTCTTCTGTTGGAGGCAAGACGGCAGTAAATAATTCGTATGGTAAAAATTTAATAGGAACTTTTTATCAACCAAAACTTGTTCTTGCAGATACAAAGACATTAACAACGCTAGATGAACGTCAGCTTAAAACAGGTTTTGCTGAAGTTGTAAAATATGCATTTATTGAAAAAACTTGTGATTGTGGGAATTTTAATTTTCTTGATTTTTTAAGTAATAATATTTTGGAAATAAAAAAATTAAATCTTTATTATATAAATGAAATAGTCGAAATCAGCTGTAAATTGAAAGCCGGAGTAGTTAATAAAGATGAAAAAGAAAATGGATTAAGAGCAATATTAAATTTAGGTCACACATACGGTCATGCGCTTGAAAAATGTTCTGAATACAATATTTTTACACATGGGGAGGCTGTTGCAATAGGTTTGCAGGTTTGTTTTGATTTAAGTTTTGCACTTTCTCTTATTGATGAAAATTATTATAATAAGGCAACAGAGTTGATAAATTTATTTGAATTTAATTTGCCTGAACACCCATATTATTCACCGGATAAAATAATTTCAGCTATGAAGTTTGATAAAAAGGTTAAAGATGGAAAAATAATATTTATACTTCCTACAAAAGAGGGTGAAGTAAAAATTTTTGATAATATAGACAAAAATATATTACATAATGTTTTATTATAAATTTGATTAAAAATACCTTATTTACTAAAATAAGAACATGAATATTTCACAGAAAATTAATAAAATATCAAAATCAAAAAGAATTTTGTTTACAACCCCATCTCATGATAGAACATCTTTTATAATTCCTAATTGCAGATATTCTGTTGGGAAAGTTTTTTATAACAATGATTTATCAGAAATTAACGGATTAGATAATCTCGCTGAACCTGAAGATATTATATTGCAATCAATGAAAAAATCGGCTGATTTAATTGGGGTTGATAATGTTTTTTATCTCATAAATGGTTCTTCTTCAGGGATAATTGCTTCAATGTTATCTGTTTTGCGATGTAATGATAAAGTTTTAATTGCAAGAAATTGTCATAAGTCTGTAATAAACGGATTAATATTATCAGGTGCTGAACCTATATGGTTTTTGCCAGATTATAATGAAAATTGGGGAATATATGATAAAGCAGATGCTTCTGTTATTGAAAAATTTTTATCAAAAAATTCCGATATCAAAGCTGTAATTATAACATCACCAACTTATGAAGGAATAAATTCTGATATAAAAAAAATAGCAAAAATTTGTCATCAATATAATACTATTTTAATTGTTGATGAGGCTCATGGTGCATTAAAATCTTTTGCACCAAATTATTTTGGAGATAATGCTGTTAAACTTGGTGCCGATATTTCAGTTCAATCTCTGCATAAAACCTGTGGTGCACCTAATCCGTGTGCTTTATTACTTTGTAATAACAATATTCAACCTTTCGCTATTCAAAACTGTTTGAATTTAATTAATACAACATCTCCATCTTTTCCTTTGATTTCGGCTATTGAGGATAATATTAATTATCTTTTCTCTAAAGATGGTCAAATAAAAATTTATAATCTTGTAAAGAATATTAATAATTTAAAAAATAAATTTTCCCAAAACGATAAAATTTCATTTTGTGATTTTAATGATTTAACTAAAATGCTTGTAAAAATAAATGGATTAACAGGAATTGAATTATCAGATATTTTATTTGAACAATTTAATATAGAAGATGAACTTGCAAATTACTCTTCAAGCTTATTATTAACAGGAATAGGCACGACAAAATATAAATTAAAATATTTAGAAAAAGCTTTGAATATTATTTTAGCAAAAGAGTATTTTTCTTCTCAAACAAAATCTTCAAAAATATTTCTGTCTAAGCATATAATGACTCCTAGGGAAGCTTTTTTTGCAAAAAAAGTAATTATTTCTACTGAAAATTCTATAGGAAGAATTTGTGCAGAAATTGTTTCCTCTTATCCTCCGGGTATTCCTTCTTTAATTCCGGGAGAAGAAATTAACGAAAATAATATTATTTTTCTTAAAGATACAATTTCTGTTGTATGCTGATTTTTGTATAAAATGGTATTTTTATATTGTATTTAATAAAGAAAAGAGGGTTTTATGACTAAAAAATTAAAAATAGGTTTTGGATGTGATCACGGTGGAATTAATCTTAAAAATAAATTAATTGAGATATTAAAAAAAGATTATGATGTGGAAGATTATGGAACATACTCTGCTGATTCTGTTGACTATCCTATATATGCTAAAAAAGTTGCAGAAGCCGTTGTTTCAGGAAATGTAGACAAAGGCATTATATGCTGTGGTTCCGGTATAGGTGTATCTATTGCTGCTAATAAAGTAAAAGGTATTAGAGCTGTAGTTTGTTCGGATACTACTTCTGCAAGATATTCAAGACTTCATAATGATGCGAACATACTTTGTCTTGGAGAAAGAATTGTCGGATTATTAACAGCTGAAGATATTTGCAGAATTTGGCTTGAAACTGATTTTGAAGGTGGCAGACATCAACGTAGAGTTGATATGCTTAATGAAATGTAAATCTTTATATAGATACAGCTTTTAGTTTTTTCTTGAGAAAAGTATTAAAATATGAGATAATATCTTATATGTAGGAAAGAAAAATGAATAAACGGCTTTTAGTTGTTGATGATGATACTGATATAAGAGAGCTTTTGGAATTTGACCTCGCTCAAAGTGGTTATGATGTTGATACTGCAAAAGATGGAAGCGAGGGATTACAAAAGGCTCTTAGCAATCATTATGATTTGATTTTGCTTGATGTTATGATGCCTAAAATAAATGGATTTGATGTTTGTAAAAATATTAAATCTCATAAACCGGAAATTCCTATTCTTTTGTTAACAGCTAAAGGTACAATAAATGATAAAACAATAGGCTTTAATTCCGGTGCTGATGATTATATTGTTAAGCCTTTTGATGTTCAGGAAGTTTTATTGAGAGTAAGAGTTTTACTCAGACGGAATGCTCATTTTGATGAAAAACAATCAACGAAAGTAAAAGAAATTCTTAAAGTAGGAGATATAGAATTATTTCCGGATTATCTCGAAACTTCAATTAAAGATAAAAAAATAAAACTTACACCTACAGAATTTGAAATTCTATATTGTTTAATGCAACATTTTGATACATCTGTAACACTTGCTGTACTTTTAAATGAAGTATGGGGATATGATAGTGATGAAGATGTTCGTATGTTGAGGGTTCATGTCGGTGGATTAAGACAAAAAATTGAAGAAAATCCTAAACATCCTATTTATTTACAAACAGTCACCAATGTGGGATATAAACTTACACCGTTTAATAAAGAGGAAAATTGAAAAAAAGGTTATTTCTTAAAATATTTAAACCACATAGATTAAAAATTGTTGAACAAGTTATTGTTGTTACTTTGTTTTCAATTATCATTCCATTAATTGTTACAGGTATTATTGTTAACAATATAAACAGACAATCTCTTGCAAGAGAATTGGGCAAGACAGCTCAATCTCTTGCTGAAACTGTTGATGAAAATATTTATGATTTATACGAATCAGAAAATACAAAAATCAAAGATATTGCAAGCTTTATAAAGTTTTTGCCTAATGAAAAAACTATAAATGAATATTTAAATTATACTGTAGAAAATTCTAATATTTTTTCTTCTTTAAGAATAGAAAAAATCAATAGTGAAAAAACTCCTATTTATATAAAAAACACACCATATTTAAATCCTGAAACAAAAGAAATTTCTGTGGCAGAATATCTAGGGAAAAATAAATATCTTGTTGGAACAATGAAAAAAGCTTATATAAATAAGCAAGTTTTTAAAAATATTAATGATAAAAAAAGAGAAATTTTTGTACTTTCTGAAGATGGAAAATTGTTATTTTCTTTAAACTATAAAGAAGAAGATTTAAAAATGATACAATCAATTATTCCTAAGCATATAATTTCCGGAATTTCTATATATATAGGAGATAAAGAAAATCAACCTATTGTATATAGAAAAATGCAATGGTCAGGTATAAATATTATTGTAAACACAACAGAGGAAATTATTGAAAATACGATTTATTCTTCAGCTTGGAAAATTCTTATTGCAATGCTTGTTTCTTCTATT
>JAFQYI010000197.1 GCA_017406505.1 bacterium | reverse complement strand
CCAATGAAAATATGTTTGCTCCATATTCTGTTGAATTATGGAACATATCTAAAAATAATAACGTCATAACTTTAACAAATCCGATATCAGGTGCTTCGGCATCTATTACTGTTCAAAATGCAACAGAAAAATCTTTTACTTTTCAAAGAGTAACAGGTGATAAAAATGAAACAGTGACAGAAACAGCTAATTTAAATTTGAATGGCTCTAATTTTACAGGTATTGATACAATGGTTGTAAAATATTATAAAAATGGATTGATGATAAAATCTGAGAAAGTTGAATATAAGCTTAAAGCATATAAAATTAATTAAAAGCAATAGTATTCTTTTTGATGTATTATAAAATCAAAACTAAAGAAGGGTATAGTGATGAGTGAAAAACAAGAACTAAATTATGATACGATAATTTTAGGTGCAGGACCTGCAGGTCTTTCTGCAGCAATATATGCAGCAAGAGGTAATATAAAAACTGCAATTATTGATATAACAATGTTCGGTGGACAGCCAAGTAATTATCTTGAAATTGAAAATTATCCGGGTTTTTCTTTAACAAGTGGATATGATTTAATGGAAAAATTTGAAGAACATGTAGATAAGTTTGGTGTAGATAAATTTCCAATGGAAGAAATTTTATCTGTGGATTTGAAATCAGATATAAAAACAATAGAAACTTTTGATAAAATTTTTAAGACAAAGACTATTATTATTGCAACAGGCGCAAAAGCTACAAAATTAGGTATAAAAGGAGAACAAGAATATACAGGTCGTGGTGTTAGTTACTGCGCTGTTTGTGATGGAGCATTTTATAAAAATAAGGTTGTTTGTGTTGTTGGTGGTGGAAATGCAGCAGTAGAAGAAGCTTGCTATTTGACCAAATTTGCGTCAAAAGTTTATATTATACATCGTCGTGATAAATTAAGAGCTGATAAAATTGTTCAAGAAAGAGCATTTAATAATGATAAAATTGAATTTGTATGGAACAGTGTCGCAAAAGAAATAATGGGTACTCAAACTGTAAACAGTCTTGTAATTCAAAATGTAAATACTAACGAACTTAAAGAAATAAAAACAGATGGCGTGTTTCCATATATTGGATTTACTCCAAATGTTGCATTGTACGATGGACAGTTAAATCAAACGCCACAAGGTTTTATTAATACAGATATAAATATGGCAACATCAATTGAAGGTGTATATGCAGCAGGAGATGTAAGAAATACTCCGTTAAGACAAGTAATTACAGCTGCTGCTGATGGGGCAATTGCTGCTTGTAGTTGTGTAAAATATTTAGAGGAAAAAGAAACAGTCAAAATTGGTGTATAAATAATATTTAAAATTTAGATATTTTTTTAAGACCTCAATTTAATTAGAGGTCTTATTTTTATTGTGGAACGATTAGTATACAAAACGTAATATTTTATATATTAATTGTAATTTGTGATATAATACAACTGGTTATTAGTATATAAAATACAAAAAACTTTATTAGGTTAATCCGAATGGTTTTTAAAGTTATTTTTGTTTTTATATAAACATTAGAAGGGTAGAACATGGCGAATTATAAACTTAGAAGTTGTATGGCTCTTGCAGCATGCATGGTTATGTCGAATTGTGTTTATGCTGACGATGGCTATAATTTAACAGATGGACAGTCAATTTTACTTGAAGCTGATAAGTATATTACAAATACGGTTAATACTGAAAATACCGGTCGTTATACTACTATTTTGGCAGCAGGTAACACCAGTATTAATACCGGTGACTATACATTGACTGCTGAGGCAAGTGGAGCAAGTGCAAGAAACTATATTTTTAATACAAACACTGATGGAACTAATTTTACCTTTACAGGTAATTTATATGCTACAGCAAGTGGTACAGGTAGTGTTGATAACAGAGGGTTAAGACAAAATGCACTAACTACAACCAATTGGATAGGAAATATTGTAGCTGGAGTAACTTCACAAAATTCTAATGCTATAGGTATAGATATTTGGAATGGTTCAACAGCTAATTTTAGTGGTGATTTAACTGATATTACTGCAAATGTTACAGGAACAGGCTATTATTGTTATGCTTTACAAAATCATACAAGTGATGGTTCGCAAGTATATCTCAATGCTGCACAAACTAATTTAAAAGCAGATGGTGGAACCTTCGCTGAAGCGATGGCCGTTCACCAAGGTAGCGTATATTTGAATGGTAATGCAAATATTACTGCACTAAATGGTAAATCAGGAACACGTGCAATAAATGTTGAAGGCGATTTAGGTAATCCTTATGATTCTGTTGTATCTTTAAAAGGTAATGTAGTTAATGTAACTGCGTCATCTGATAAAAATACTATCGGTTTATTTTCAAGTGGTTCACAATCACTGATTACTTCTGATGTTGTTAATTTAACTGTTAATTCAACTTCTAATGATAGTTATGCTTTTGGTATTTTATCGCAGTATGGAGCAAACGTAAATTTATTATCAGGCACAAATACAACAGTTAGTGCTACTGGTGGTACAGATGCGTATGGTGTTGTCAGCCAAGATGCATGGGACTATCCCGGTCATTTTGCATCTCATGGCACTTTGACTTCTAGTGCAACTGGTGTAACAGCAGGTTATGGTGTATTGGTGGAAAATGATTCATCATTTATCGCAGATCAACTGACGTCAACAGGTACTGCAACAGGTGAAGATGGAGCTGGTATAGGTGCAGTTATTGTAAATTCAACAGATGTTGTTATTGGCTCTGATGGTAAAACTTCATCTTTGAAAGGTGTTGCTGATAATGGTATCGGTATTGGGCTTCATATAGAAGCATCAGAAGAAGAACATCCTTCTGATGCTACATTAAAAGGTGTAATGACGGTAGAAGGTTCATCTACCGGTATTAACATTGAAGGATATTCCACTTTAACTAACGCAGCTGATTTGACTGTAAAAGGTGGCATACATAATGAAGGTACATTTATAAATAATGCTAAACTTCAAATAAACGGAACTGTAAAAAGTGGCGACAACGGTGGAGCTATTCACAATGAAAGTACAATTACTTCAGGTGATAATGCACAATATACTTTGACAGAAAATTCTGCTGATCAAGGTGGAGCTATTTATAATACCGGAACAATCAACGTTTCTGACGACGCTGTTTTTAGTTCTAATACGGCATATAAAAAAGGTGGTGCAGTATATAATTCAGGTACAATGACTATTGGAGATGGTGCATCATTTACAGGTAATAAAACTACTTGGGACGGTGCTGCAGGCAGTGGACCGGAAGATACAAATTCAAATGGTGGTGCTATTTGGAATTCGGGCACTTTAACAATTGGTGATAATGCAACATTTACAGATAACCATGCTTCTCATCTTGTGACTTCAGGAAATGGTCATGGAGCAGATGTTTACAATTATGCCGGTACAGTTACTATTGGTGATAATTTAACAATCACAAGAACCTCTGAATATCCATTTAGTGATTATCATGATTGTGCGATGTTTATAGCAGGTGGAACTTTAAATATCGGTGATAATGCATTGATTGAAAATGTTCGTGAAGCTATTGTTACAAGTGATAATGCTATTGTTAATATTGGTGATAATCTTCATATACAAAACACTGCCAATGGTATTGCAAGTTGGGGTGATCAAGTTAATGTAGGTAAGAATGCAACTTTCGAAAATATAATAGGTAATGCAAGAGTATTCCAAACAGTTACTTCTACAGGTCAATTTACATTTGATGATGGTTTAGTTGTTAAAAATAATATGACTAAAACATTTGGTAATATTTATAATGAACAATATAATACAGTGATGACGTTTAATGGTTCTGCAGAATTTGCCAATAACTCAGCTCAATTACAAAATGTAGGTGTATTCCAAAACTGGGGTACTTTAGATTTTAAGGGAAATACTAAATTTGAAGGTAATACAGCTTATTTAGATGCCGGTGCTATTAGAAACAGAGGAGCATCTTCAATTACTACATTCCATGATACAGTTTTATTTAAGGATAATGCTGCTTTACATAATGGTGGTGCAATAGTAAACCAAGGTTCTTTGACATTTAATGGTGAAGCAACCTTTACAGGTAACATAGCAGGTGCACTTTCTGATTATGTTGAAAATGAAAATGGATTTTTTGTAGATTCTGAAACCGATAAGCATTATTCATGGGTAGTTAATGGAGTAGATGCTGATGGTTCTTATGATGGTGGTGCAATACATAATACTGCTAATGTAACTTTCAATGATGCTGCTACATTTAGTAATAACATAGCAAGTGGTCTAGGTGGTGCAATATATAATACAGCTAGCATAACATTTAATGATGGAGCTACATTTAGTAACAATACGATAGGTGCTGAAAGTCCTGTTAAAAATGATATTTACAATACAGGTACAATAACATTTAATGGAACTACTTCTTTAGATGGTGGTATTACAGGTACAGGTACTACTACTATTGGCAGTGATGCTGTTGTTTCTATTGCCAAAGGAGGCGTTATCAATCAAGGTACTGTTAATTTAAACGGTACTTTAGATTTGACAAATAATACTGCTGAATCAAATTATAATTTTGATAATCTTGCTGGTGCAGGTATTTTGAAAATTGACTTTACTAAATCAGGTGATTCAGTTGTTTCTGATACTATTAATGCTTCCAATTATGATAGTTTGACTTCTTTACAAATTTCATCCATCAACGATTTAACAAGTGGTTATTCAACTACAAATGATTTTACTGTAACTGTGTTAAACGGTTATACAGGAGATGCTTTAAGTGTTGCATCTGATGTTCTTTCTGCATATTCAGGAACAAAACTTATTCATGAAACTTATTCTCAAGATTTAGTTGCTTCTGTTGATTGGACAAATAATGTATTTGGAAGCAGAGAATGGGATAATCAATACACTACTAATTTAGTTGTTGATGGTGGTGCTCTTCAACATACAAGTGTTTATGATGGTGAAGTAAATATTGTTGAAAACTTTGGAGATACTCTCAGATTGTTGAACCAAGCTACAGGAGAAGGTTTTGCAACAAAATCTATGATAACAACTGATGCAACAGCAAGCTATTTAGTTGGTGCTGATTTAGGAACTACTAAAGGTACTTTAAATGTTAAAGGTGCTTCTGACGGCTCAAATACTTCTACTATTGATATGAATTCTAAAGGTGGATTCGTTGTTGCTGATGGTGCAACTTTAAATCTTGATACTGTTAAATTTATTGGAGCAAAATCCGAAGATGCTTCATTAATAAACAACACAGCAGGAACTGTTAATTTAAACAATGTTGAAGTTGATACAAATTCTGCAAATATAATTGCAAACAATTCAACTTTGAATATGACAGGAACAAACACTATTAATGCAGGTATTAAAGGTACAGGCACTACAAATATTAATTCCGGTATTGCTGTAATAAAGTCAATTGCACAAAATTTAGTTAATATTGCTGGCAACACTAAATTAACAGTTGTTGATGCAAATGTTAATGAAATTGCCAACGCTGGTGAATTGACATTTAATAATGGTACAACTTCAAGCAATGTAACCGGTACAGGTACTACAAAATTTGAAGGAAATGTTAATAATAGTGGTTCTATAGAACAAACACAAGTAATTAACAATGGTAATTTAACTAACACAGGTGCTATTACTGCTGAAACTATTATAAATAATGGATTAGAAACTTCGTTTAATAATAATGCTGTTATTACAGGTAATTTGAATAACAGTGGATATTTCTCAAATTCAACAGATGGTGTAATTAATGGCAATGTTATTAACAGTTCAATGTTGTTCTCATCTGCTGACGGTATCAAAGGTTCTGTAGATAACACTGGTGATTATAATATTTTAGGTGGTACAGTTATTGCTCCTATTACCGGTAGTGGTAATGTAATGATTTCAGAAGATGTTACTCTTGGTGCAGATGCTTCTGTTACTCAAAATTCAATTGCTATATATTCTGATTCTCAATTGAATGGTAAAATCGACCAACTTAATTTAACAAGTGGTGTTTATAATTCCGGTACATTAGCTTTGAATGGAACAGGTGAACTTAAAACTAATGTTTTAGGTATGTCTGATTCTTCTGTTTTGAGTTTATCTTCTGACGATAAAATTTCTATCACAGGCGACAACATTGATGATAATATTAAAATTAATCGTGGTACTTTAGTATTAGGTTCTGCTGTTTCCTCTTTATATTCTAAATTTATTACTATAGGAAACAATGCAACATTAAATGTTGCCAACGGTACAGTTAATGTTCTTTCAAATATTAAAGTTCCAACAGGACATGATGCAAATATGGCAATTGATTTCCAAGATAAGATTAATGCATCTGCATCTGATGTTCTTGGAAATATTTTAATTTCTGAAATTGATGTTTCTAAAGAATCAACTACAGCATCATCAACATTGACAACTACTATTGCTGATAAAATCAAAATTTCTCCTGATGTAGTTCTTGTTAGGGGTGCTTCTCCTGAAAATACACCAAACTATGTTTCTTTAACTAAAACAGGAACAACCGGTGTATTGAATGCAACTAAGAGTTTCTTAATTGATGCAATTAAAGATACTGCTGATGATAGAACTTATTCACAAACAGTAAATGAAACAATTGTTGCAACCACTATGACAGGTAATTTGATTGTTAAAGGAAGTGGTCAAACAGTTACATCTGATGCTAACGATGCAGGTGGTGGTATTCAAGTTGGTTCTTATACAGATTCTAATAATGAGTTGAAATTTACTGATATTAGTTTTGATAATATTAAAGTTAATGATGATAACAAAGGTGTATTTACAGTTGAAGGTAATAATACTCTTGTTATTGAAGCTGATAGCCACGATGTTTCAATCGGAAATACAAAGGGTGGAAGCAAACAAGCTAATGCTATTTACTTAAAAGGTACAGCAGGTGATAATTCTGAAGCTCAATTAATTTCTAAAGAATCAAGAACAATTGAAATTGCTGATGATATCCGTTCTGATAACGTTAATAACAGATTAACATTAACAGGTGATGGCGATATTAAATTAAAAGGTGTATTAGACCCATTAACTGTTGATATGGATGCTTCAAATGTTTACAGATATAACAGAGATGAAGAAATAGTATGGAATTTGAATGGTGGTGTTCTCCATTATGCAAACGACAACTATCTTTCAGGTTATGGCAACACTTTGAACTTTAATGGTGGTTCTTTAGACTTGATGAACGGAGCAGCTACTAATATCAATCTTGCTGCATTAAATGTTAATGCTAATTCTAATATTTTTGTTGATGTAAACGCTGAAACACAAAAAATGGATACTCTTTCTGCCGGTACGTACAATGTTAATGCTAATCTTAACGTTGCAGGCATGAATATATTTGGAACACCTGTTGCAAATAAATTTGAAACAACCTTTGTTGATGAAGAAACTCTTGGCAACGGAGCATTAATTGGACATGTTACTTCTTCAGTAAGTACAGTTGATACCGGTGTTTATAAATATTTAGTATCTTATGTTGATGATGGAACTACAGGTAAATTCAAATATAATGTAAATGCAGGACATAATGCTTATGTTTCATACAATCCGGCTGTATTTTCATCAAGTGTTGCAATGCAAGGTGCATACCTTAGTCAAATAAGCAATTATGATACAGCTCTTGGCAATTTAGACCAAACAATGCTTATGACACAAGAACAAAGAAAAGCATTGAAATATGGAAATAAATATGCAGCAAATGATGAAACAAATCCGATGGTATATTCACCGTTATTCTCACAAAATGAAAGTAATGGTATATGGTTTAGACCTTATGTATCATTTGAAAAAGTTCAATTAGAAAATGGACCTGATGTAAATAACGTAATGTACGGAACACTTGTTGGTGGCGATACCGAAATGATTCAAATTGGTGAAAGCAACTGGGAAGGTCAAGCTTCTGTTTATGTTGGATATAATGGTTCACATCAAACTTTTGATGGCAATGGAATTTACCAAAATGGAGGTTTAGTTGGTGCAACAGCTGCATTATATAACGGTAATTTCTTTACTGCATTGACAGCTAGTGTTGGAGCACATGTTGCAGATATTAAGACTATCTATGGTAATAATGACTTAACTATGCTGACAGCTGGTTTAGCTTCAAAAACTGGTTATAATTGGGAATTATTCAATGGAAAAATGATATTGCAGCCAAGTTGGACAATGTCATATACATTCTTGAATCCTTTTAATAACTACAATATGGGCAATGGTGTAAGACTTGAAAATGATGCAATGCATGCAATTCAGTTGGTACCAGGATTAAAAATCATAGGTAATTTACCTAAAGGATGGCAGCCATACTTGGGTGTTAATATGAGATGGAATATCATTGATGATACAAAAGTAAAAGCTAGTTATTTAAGTTTACCTGAAACTAGTGTTAAGCCTTATATTGAATACGGTTTAGGTTTACAAAAAATGATTGGTGATAGATTTACCGGATTTGGACAAGCTATGTTCAGAGGTGGTGGAAGAAGTGGTGTATCATTCACCTTCGGCTTTAGATGGGCATTGGGTGAAGCTCCAGATAAACATCAAACTATTCAATCAAAAAAATTAAGTAAAAAATTAAATAAATTAAGCAAATAATTTTTATTTAATATGTATAAAAAAGGAGTTAATAATAATTAACTCCTTTTTATTTATATGTCTAGCTAAGAATAAAGTCTTTTAACATTTCGCAAAATTTAAAAAAAATATAGCAAAAATATTTTATTTCCTTTTTACTATATACAGGTGATTTTTATGGAAGTTAATAACAGCATTAATAATAAAAAAATTAGTTCAATTAATAAAACGGAAAAAAAACCTCAAGAAATATCAATATCCACTGATACTGCAAAATCGCAAAATACAACAAACAATATTCCTGCAGACTTATTAAAAGCTTATGTTGGTATAAATAATAGTTCGCCAATACAAACTACTAATGAACAGGTTCAACAAAAAACAAAAGAACCGGAATACACAGAAATGACAGCTTTTGAATATCTGAATACACTTCCTAATGTTAAACAAACTTTTCAAAAAGAACTTAAAGCTGTTGCTGACGTTATGGAAAAAATGGATGTAGAGTCAAGTAACGTTGAAATGATGGTGAATTTAGTTGCAGAAGGAAAGTTATGGAGAGGTGTTTTAAGATATTTCTGCGAAAACGGAAGAATGTCAAAACCTATGGAAGATGATGTTGTTAAATTATACGAAGCTTATGGATATGGCGAAAAACCAATTGATAGACAAGTTCCTACATATTCAGACAAAAATTTTGCTGTTAGTTTTGTCAATGTTGGTGATACATTTGAAATCGAAGGTGAAAAAAATATTTACGTCAAGAATAAAGATGGAGAAGCTCATCAATTAAAAGTAAGTAAAGAATTATTTGGAGAATTATTTCCTCTTGCAGAAAGATTTTCATGTGTGCAAGGTGCTGCCGGTGATTGTTATTTACTTTCTACGCTAAATTCAATAATGGAAAATCCAAGCCAAAGATATTTAATTTATGATATGTTTGAAGAAACTGATGATTCAGTAAATGTTAAAATGCCAAACGGAGAAGCAGTTTATACAGTTCCGAAAGATAATTTACGACAAGGAATTGATAAATGGCAGCACATGCAAGGTGCTACAGGTATGATTTTAGCAGAACATGTGTATGGTGAAGAATTGAAATTACAATATGAACATGAATTTTATAATTTTATGAATTCAGAAATAGAAAGACTTGAAGCCGAAGATCCAGATAATATTGAAAAAATAGAAGGTTATAAAAAAAGATTAGCAGATTTTGATAAACAAAATTCTGATGGAACGACTTTACCTGTTTTAATTAGATTTGAAAATCCTGACGCACAGGGTAAATTGACTTTTCAAACAGATGAGCATGGTATTATGTTCAAAGATTTAAAATCTGCGAACAAAGAATTACACAGAAAATTATCTACTCAAGCAGATTTTTATAGAGGTTCAGTTGGTGGTGATTTAGACGTTGTAATGAAAAGTTTTGGTTACGATGATATACAAGAATATAAAACCGGTAATTCAGAACAAGAACAAGCTATAAAAGATATATTATTTTCTAATGATGCCAATAATAACTATATTTTTACAGCCGGTTCGCTATCTGATGGTTCATTAACCGAACAACCTATCGCAAAAGAATACAGCATTTATGGTGAACATGCATATAAAATTGCTCCATTTAATGATAAAAACGGAACTGTAAAATTTTATGTTGAAAATCCTTGGAATGCGACTCAAAATTCAATTATGGACTATGATAAGCTTAAAGAATTTTTTGAAGTTATTTGTGCTGTAAAAGTAAAATAATTAAAAAATTAACTATTTTTCAAATAGTTGTCCATTGCATATAAAGCCATAATATATCCGTATTTGCCAAATCCTGTTATTTGTCCGATGCTTACGGGAGCAATATATGAATGTTGCCTAAATTCTTCTCTTTTATGGATATTTGAAATATGAACTTCAATAACCGGTTTATTAACTGCCAATATAGCATCTCTAATTGCAACACTTGTGTGAGTATAAGCTGCAGGATTAATTATTATACCGTCAAAATTTTTAATAGTTTCCTGAATTTTAGTTACAATTTCACCTTCAATATTGCTTTGAAAAAAATCAATTTCAATATTAAGTTTTTCGGCTTCAATCAGTAAATCATTTTCTATATCAGCAAGAGAAGATGCACCATATTTATCGGGCTCACGTACACCTAATAAATTCAAATTGGGTCCATTTATAACTAATATTTTCATTTTCAGCTCCATTTTATAAATATTTATTTAATATTAAGTTCTTTGTTTCTAATCTAACTTGCTTATCAATTTCAAAAATCTCATCAATGTTAGGATTATTTACACAATTATGTTTGTTTACAATATCTATTACAATATCCGAAATATTTCCTAAAGAAATTTTTCCTTCAAGAAAAGCTAATACGGCTTCTTCATCAGCAGCATTAAGACATACATTATATGAACCCTCTTTTTTTCCACATTCTATTGCAAGTTTTAGTAACGGAAATTTATTCAAATCAGGTGTTTCAAAAGTTAATTTTGCAATTTCAGCAAAATCAAAAGAATTTGTTTTTATACCTTCAATACGTTCAGGATAGCATATTGCATATTGAATCGGAATATGCATACTAGGCAATCCTAATTGAGCAATCACGCTTCCATCTTTATATTCAACAGCACTATGAACTACACTTTGTGGATGAATTACTGTTTTTATATTGTCATAATCCACATTAAATAAATGATGAGCTTCAATTACTTCCAAGCCTTTATTCATAAGTGTAGCTGAATCTATAGTAATTTTCTTTCCCATATCCCATCTTGGATGAGCAAGAGCCTGCTCAACAGTAGCTTTATTCATTTCCTCAATTGATTTATTTAAAAATGGTCCACCCGAAGCTGTAATAATAAGATTTTTAAGGCCGTCTTTATTAGTTAAGCACTGATGAATCGCACTATGTTCACTATCAACAGGTAAAATTTCGACATTATGTTTAGCTGCTTCTTGCATAACAACATTTCCTGCCATAACAAGTGTTTCTTTATTTGCAAGAGCAATATTTATATGATTTTTTATAGCTGTTAAAGTGGGTTTAAGACCAATCCTTCCTGAAACAGAAACCAAAATTATATCATTAGTCGTATCTGAACATAGTTCTTGCAATCCATGCTCTCCACATAATACTTCCATTTTCGGGAAATTATTTTTTATAATTTCTGCGTGTTCACTTGTTTGTAGGCAGACAGTTTTGGGCTGGAATTTTTTTATCTGTTCTGTTATCAACTGAATATTTTTTCCTGCTGATAATCCTACAATTTCAAATTTATCACCAAGTTTTTCTAAAACTTGCAGTGCTTGAGTTCCTATTGAACCTGTTGAACCAAGTATAGTAATTTTCTTTTTCATCATAATAATATTATAATATCAAAATATTTTAATTAATATCTTTTACAAATTGTAAATAAACAATTTTCTAAATTAATCATTTAAAAAGAGTTCTATCATTGGCTTTTAGCAAATTCGCAATATTTATCAAACAAAAAACTTAACATGCTTACATTTTAGGTTTATTATAAAATTGGAAGGTGAACATGGATTTCTTAATTTTGGGGGTATTGTTCTTGTTCTTTTCTTTCTTAGGACTATATAGTCTTAAACAGAATGAAATAAAAGAACGAGAAAAAAGATTTAACGCAATTAATCCAATTATTGGTCAGCCTGTTATATCTACAGAACCTCATGTAATAAATAAAAACGCTATAAAATATTCTGAGCCGGTAACAGCATCTGTAATTTTAAATCAAGATTTAAAAACTGTTTTGCAGAATCGTTGGATGCATTTTTTTAAAAGTAAGAAATATTATGAAAAAGAGATTAAAAAAGCTTCTAAATTAGCAGTTATAAAGATGAAATATAATGCGAACCATGCCCACTTAATTGTGAATACTAGAGTGCAAACCTCTATAATACATTCCAATAATATATTAGAACCGGATAAGATTTGTGCTGTTGCTTATGGTACAGCAATTACTTACTATTAATGTGTTTTTTAAGATATTTTATCTAAATATTTTAGTAATTGATTATGTTCTTTAACGTCATGTACTCTTAATAAATTAACTTTTTTAGAGATTAAATGTTGTGCATATATTTTAGAAATTTCGTCACGATTTTCAATACCAAAAATTTTAGAAATAAAAGATTTTTTACTAATGCCAAACAGTATCGGATAATCCAAAGTATAAAATTCATCTGCTCTTTTTATAATTTCATATTGATTATTGATAGATTTACCAAACCCTATACCGACATCTAATATAAAAAGATTTTTTTCTAAGCCTTTGTTTTTTAAATAATTAATTTTTTGTGTAAAAAATTTAAAAATTTCCTCT
>JAFQYI010000196.1 GCA_017406505.1 bacterium | reverse complement strand
TACAAGTATATATTTTTTCTTTAATTCCTGATTTTTCTATACCTTTTTGTAAAGCATTAAAAATGTGTTCATCAGCAGCAATATCAAAAAATCGACAACCGGCTTTTACATATACGGCAACAAGTTTTTCGATTTCGTTTGTATTCTGATTACCTGCACCACAAATAAGTTTAAAACATTTTCCTTTTTGTAAAAAATTTTGCAGCATAAATTTTAACCTATGTATTATTTTCAATAAAATTTCTATATTGTACTGCTTGAGAAATATGTACGGCTTCAATATTTTGAGAATTATTTAAATCAGCTATTGTTCTTGCAAGTTTTAAAATTCTATCGTAACCTCTACCTGAAATATTAAATTTTTGTCCTATTGATTTCAGTATATTTTTAGAAGTATCATCAATTTTACAGAATAGCTTTATTAATTTGGGAGTTAATTCGGAATTTGTCAAAATACCTGAATTTTTATATCTGTTTAATTGAATTTTTCTGGCATTATATACTCTTTCTCTAATTTCTTTGGAACTTTCACTTTCAATAGAATTATGATTAATCAATTCATCAATTTTTAATTTAGGTACTTCAATTTGAATATCAATTCTATCAAGTAAAGGACCTGAAATTTTGGAGCGATAACGCTGAATTTGAAATTCGGAACATGTACAATTTTTTTCTTTATCTCCCAGATATCCACAAGGACAGGGATTCATTGCACCAACGAAGATAAAATCAGCAGGATATTTAATACTTGTATGAGCTCTTGAAATAACTATTTCAGAATCTTCTAAAGGCTGTCTTAAAACTTCCAGCACTGCTCTTGGAAATTCTACTACTTCATCAAAAAACAAAACCCCTCTATGGGCTAAAGTAATTTCACCAGGTTTTGGATTTGAACCACCACCAATAATTCCGACAGCAGATGCAGTATGATGTATTGTTCTAAACGGTCTTTTTGTCACAAGAGGATTATCTTTATTGATTAACCCGGCAATACTATAAATTTTTGTAAGTTCTATTGCTTCTAATGGTGTTAAAGGAGGCAAAATTGAAGCAAAACATTTTGCTAATAATGTTTTTCCTGACCCAGGAGAACCGGACATTAAAATATTATGCCCACCTGCAGCTGCAATTTCCATTGCTTTTTTAGCTTTAAATTGACCTTTTACATCTTTAAAATCATAATCATATTCCGAATTTTCAGCAGACATATAGCTATTTATATCAACAACCATTTTGTTAATATGTTGATGTACTTCAGGATTGTCAGAAAAATGATTGACAACATCTGTTAAATGTTTTGCACCATAAATATTTATATCACAAATTAAACCTGCTTCTTTTGCATTTTCAAATGGAACTATAAAATTTTTAATACCGAGTTCTTTTAAACCGGAAACCAGTGGTAAGACTCCATTTACAGCTCTTAGAGAACCATCTAAAGATAATTCACCTATAAAGGCATAATCAATTGTTTTTTCCCAATTTAAAGAACCTTCAAGTGATAAAATACCGATAGCAATAGGCAAATCATACAAACTGCCTTCTTTTTTAATATCTGCAGGAGCTAAATTTATGGTTATTTTTTTAGAAGGAAAAGAATAACCCGAATTTTTTATTGCTGAACGAACTCTTTCTTTTGCTTCCGAAACGGCTGTGTCAGGTAATCCAACAATAACAATTCCCGGAATGGAATTGTTCATATCAACTTCTGCCACAACTTTATTGGCAACTAATCCTGATAAAACACCTGTGTTTATTCTTGATACCAATTTGATACCTCTAAATTTAATATTTTTTTTATTATACTACCAAATAAGAATATATATGAATAATATTCTTGACAGAATGTAAACATTTTGTATTTTTTATTTAAGCATATTAAAATATAAAAAATAAGAAGAAAATTGGAGTAAAATGCATGAAATATTATACAGCTGAAGAGTTAGCTTATGTTACAGGTGGTATATTAAACAAAGTAGAAGATGTAAAAGTTTGTAAACTTTATCCTCCTTTATTAGCAGATGAGGAAACATTGGCTCTTGCCTTAAATGAAGAAGAAATAGCAAATTTGTCAGAAACGAAAGCAAAAATAGCTATAGTTCCACTTGGAGCAGCTCCTGATAATATTACAACCATTGAAGTTGAAAGACCAAGACTTGCAATGATGAAGTTATTAACGATGTTTTATGTTCCTCCGACAACAGGTGAAGGTATTCATCCGACAGCAGTTGTATATCCTACAGCAAAATTGGGTCAAAATGTTTCTTTAGGACCAAATGTCGTTGTTGCAGAAGGGGCTGAAATTGGAGATAATACAAAAATTTTGGCAAATGCTTATATTGGGGAAGATGTTAAAGTCGGTAAAGATTGTTTGTTTCATGCAGGTGTAAATATAGGTAAAAATACAATTATTGGAGATAGAGTAATTATAAATCACGGTGCAAGTATAGGTGCTGATGGTTTTAGCTTTGTTACGGAAACTCCTGATAATATTGAAAATGCTAAAAAAGATGGAGAAATTAAAGAAACCAATAAACAACAAGTTGTATATAAAATACCTTCACTTGGAGGTGTTAAAATTGGAAATGATGTAGAAATAGGTGCAAATGCTTGTATCGATAAAGGAACTATTGAATATACTCAAATTGGTGACCAAACAAAAATTGATGACCTTGTAATGATAGGGCACAATTGTAAAATCGGTAATGCATGTATGATTGTTTCGCAATCAGGGATTGCAGGAAGTTGCGTGATAGGTGATAGAGTTGTAATAGCAGGACAAGCAGGTCTTGCAGACCATTTAACAATAGGAAATGACTCTATTATTATGGCTCAAGCAGGTGTTTCAAAAAGTTTTCCTGAAAAATCTATTATTGTTGGTGCACCGGCTGTTCCAAGAAAAGAATTTATTCGTCAGCTTCAAACAATGAAAAAAGCTGAACAATTAATTAAAAAATTTCAGGCGTACGAAAAAGTATTAAATGCTGAAGTTGAAAATAATGAAGGTTAATTAAATGGCAACATTAAAGAAATCTGTAACATTTTCATCAGTTGCTCTTATGACCGGAAAAGAATGTACTGCAACAATTGAACCATCTGAAGAAAAAGGTATAAGATATCATTTTGAAGATGGAGTTGTCGAGGGTAAAATTGAAAATGTTGTTTCAACAGACCATTGTGTTGTTTTTGGAAATAGACAAGTAAAAAAAATTATATTAACCGAACATTTTTCGGCAGCTTGTGCAATCTGTGGAATAGATTCACTTGATGTGTATTTGACTCATTATGAACTACCCATTGGGGATGGAAGTTCCAAGCCTTGGGTGGATTTGTTTAAAAAAACTGGAATTGTCGGGCAAAAAAAAGAAATTTACAAAATCAAAGAACCTGTTGCATATTTGAATGGAAAAACTCATTGTATTGTATTGCCATCTGATAATTTTAGAATTACATACGGTGTTAATTATAAGCACCCTGAACTTTCAAACAGATGGGTTTCGATGGAATTAAAAGAAATAGATAAAGTTACGGAAGCAAGAACTTTTGGATATTTAAAAGAGGTTAAAATGTTACAGCTTGCAGGTTTTGCAAGGGGTGTAAATGAAAATAATGCTGTCGGAATGACTGATGATGGTTATACAACAAAATTAAGAAGTGAATATGAACCTGTTAAGCATAAAATATTAGATTTAATAGGAGATTTTTATTTGACAGGAACTAATCCACTGAATTGGAAAGCTGAAATAGTAGTAAAAGAGGCTGGTCATACAGTTCATTATAAAACAGCATTAATGCTAAAAGATAAAATATTAAAGGAGCAATAAATGTCAGAAGAAGTGTTATCATTTGGTATAGAAGAAATTATGGAAATGATTCCTCACAGATATCCATTTCTTTTAATAGATAAAATTACGGAATGTGTACCCGGTAAATATGCAAAAGGATATAAAAATTTAACATTTAATGAAGAATTTTTTCAAGGACATTTTCCAAATAAACCAATAATGCCTGGTGTATTACAATTAGAAGCAATTGCTCAAATGGGAGCAGGTATAATAATGACATTGCCGGAGTATAAAGGAAAATTGGTTGTTTATGCAGGTATTGACGGTGCAAGATTTAAAGCAATGGTAAAACCCGGTGATAGATTTGATATTCATGTAGAGTTAGTAAAAATAAAAGGACCCATTATAAAAGCTCATGGAAAGGCTTTTGTAGGTGATAAATTAGCAGTTGAAGCCGATATGTTATTTTCGGTTGTATAAAATTTGAAAGAGTGAAAATATGACAATACATAAAAGTGCAGTAGTTGCAAATTCAGCGCAAATTTCGGAAAGTGCATACATTGGTCCTAATGTAGTTATAGGTGAAAATGTAATAATAGGTGAAAATGTAAACGTAATTGCAAATGCATATCTCGAATATTGTGAAATAGGCGATGGTACAGTTATATCTCCATTTGCAAGTATAGGAACAGCCCCACAAGATTTAGGATACAAAAATGAACCATCAAAAGCAATCATTGGTAAAAATTGTATCATAAAAGAAAATGTAACTGTTCACAGAGCTTCTGGAGAAGGCAATGAAACAGTTGTTGGAAATAAATGTTTGTTAATGGCATCTTCACACGTTGCACATAACTGTCGTATTGAAGATGAAGTTATAATGGCAAATTTGGCTACACTTGGGGGCTATTGTCAAGTAGGATATGGAGCTTTTATAGGAGGTATGAGCGTATTTCATCAACATGTCAGAATCGGTGAAATGTGTATAGTTAGTGGATTTTCTGCTTCCAGAATGGATATACTGCCATATTGTAAAGGAGATGGTCGTCCACCTGTACCTCATGGAATCAATGTTATAGGCTTAAAACGTAAAGGCTTAACTTTAGATGAAAGAACAAACTTGAAACATGCTTTTAAAATAATTTGTTCAGGTCAATATACAGCGACAAAAGCTGCAGATATTGTTGAAGATACAATTCCTCAAGATAAATATACTAAACGGCTTGTAGAATTTATGCGAACAACTAAAAGGGGAATAGTGCTTCACCCTACATCATTTCAAAAATAAGTTTTTTGAGCGAATTGTTAAACAATTCGCTCATTTTATAATAGAAAAGGAGAAGAAATGACAAATCTTTGGGAAAAATATGCGAAAGTTTTAGTAGAATATTCAACGAAAGTAAAAAAAGGTGAATTGACAGTAATTTCTGCATCAAGTCCACAGGCTACGCCACTAATAAAAGAGATTTATAAACTTGTTCTTCAAAAAGGTGCATATCCTGTCATAAGATGTGGTTTAGAAGGTATCACAGAAACATATTTAAAATATGCCACTGATGAACAGCTTTCATATATTGATCCAATGTTACAAATAGAGTATGAAAAGGCACAAAATTTTATTTCATTAGGAGCACCTTTTAATACAAAAAGTTTAACAAAGGCAGATTCTAAAAAACTTGCAAAACGTTCGGCAACTACAAAATCACTTTCGGAACTTATGCTTTCAAGAGCTGCCAAAGGAGAATTAAAATGGGTAATAGCAAATTTTCCAACGCATGCTCTAGCACAGGAAGGAAAAATGTCGCTTGATGATTATACGGATTTTCTTATTCATGCTTGTTACTTGCATCTTGATAATCCGGTTGAAAAATGGATAGAAATTGATGAAAAACAAAAGAAAATTGCAGAATTTTTGAACACAGTTGAAAAAATACATATTATTGGAGAAGATACGGACATTACATTTGGTGTAAAAGGAAGAAAATGGAAATCTTGTGCAGGAGAATGTAACTTTCCTGATGGAGAAATTTATACATCTCCTGTTGAAGATGATGTAAATGGTGAAATTTATTTTGATTTTCCCCAAATATATAGAGGTAACGAAGCAAATGAAGTTCATTTAACTGTAGAAAATGGTAAAGTTACAAAAGTCAAAGCTGAAAAAGGTGAAGATTATGTAATAAGTATGTTTGATATGGACGAAGGCTCAAGGGGTATAGGTGAAATTGCTATAGGTACAAATGAAATGATTCAAGAAGTTACGGGAAATATTTTGTTTGACGAAAAAATTGGTGGTTCAATTCACATGGCAATAGGAGCATCTTATCCTGAAACAGGAGGCAAAAATGTATCGGGTTTGCACTGGGATATGATTAAAAATATGAAAAATGGTGGACAAATATATGCAGATAATAAATTAATTTATGAAAATGGAAAATTTATAATTTAATATAATTATAAAAATTATAATTAATAAAAAGCCCAAATTAATCTCTATTTATGGTAAATAATTTGGGCTTTATTTTTTTAAAAAGAAAATAATGTACGATTTTTTAACAATATAACAAAATAAATAAAAACATGGAAAAGCAATAGCAGCATGGATTTTGAGAAGTATAACGCAGGTTAATTATTAAGAAATATTAAGACAAATTGTTTAAATCTTTTCATGTAAAAGTATTATGTTTATTGGGTTTCAAGGGTGTAAAATTTTTATTTTAAAAATTAACAAAAAAATCATGGAGTATATACGGAATATATACGCAATAAATTTTAAGAAAATGTTTTTATATAGATGTAGAGAAACCGAAGGATAGGAGAAAGAAAATGGGATACGCACTTTTTACAGCAAGAAAGATGAGTTTACAAGCACAAGTAAACAATTTGAATTTACAATTAATGCAACTTAACAATAAACAAAAAGCCTTAACAGAAAAGAATTCAGCATTTCAAAAGCAACAAGATGCAAGAAAAGCAGGACAACAAAGAAGAACAGCAAGATTTGAAAATGCACAAAGAACAGCTAATGCAGCATCACAAGCAAATAGTCGTGTAAATCAAGGTATTGAGGCTGATAGTTTTGTTGGTAATACTTTTAATTTATTTTCTGGAATGGGCTCTACAGTAGTAGATCAAGGTATTAATACAGCAGGAGATATGGCAGATATAGCTTGTTTGGGTAATGAAGTAAGAAATATATATGAAAATGCAGATATGGACAATGAAGCAAATACACATCAAACAGAAGCTGCAATAGAACAACAACAAATTGATACAGAAAAGACAAGAATTGAAACATTATTACAAGCAGCACAAGCCGAATTAAAAAGTGTTACAGAGGCAGAAAAGTCAGCAATTCAAAGTTCAGCACCAGCTTACGTAGGTTAGATAAAATAATTATCAATATTAAGAGACCCTGGATAAATATCCAAGGTCTCTTT
>JAFQYI010000195.1 GCA_017406505.1 bacterium | reverse complement strand
TGAATAATATAACAAGTAAGTTATAAAAGTTAAATAATATATACTAGAAGTTTAGCCCACCTTCTCTTGCCGCATCAGCCAGTGCTGCAACACGACCATGGTAAACAAAACCACCTCTGTCAAAAACAACATCTGTAATATTTTTAGCTAAAGCTCTTTTTGCAATTGTTTCACCAACAACTTTAGCAGCATCTATGTTACCACCATGAGCTAACTTAGATTTTAACTCTTTATCATCAGAAGATGCAGATACTAAAGTAATACCTTTAACATCATCAATAATCTGAGCATAAATATGCTTTACACTTCTATAAACTGCTAATCTTGGAGATTCAGAAGTACCCTTAAGCTTTACTCTAATTCTTCTATGTCTTTTTTGAACTTGAGATTTTCTATTTTGTGTTTTAATCATTTTTCTTTCCTTTCACCCAAACTTACTTAAAAATTTTTTAAGAGTTCATATGGGCATTAATCTAACTATTTTTTACCAGTCTTACCAGCTTTACGTCTTATATGTTCGCCTTCATACTTAATACCTTTTCCTTTATAAACTTCAGGAGGTCTTTTTGAACGAACTAGCGCAGCTAAATCACCAACTGCTTGCTTATTATGACCGGATATTTTTATTTTAGTATTTGCTTCAACTTCAATTTTGATACCTTCAGGTGCATCAATGTTTACAGGGTGAGAATAACCTAATGCAAGATTTAAAGTTGTTCCTTGCATAGAAGCTCTGTAACCAACCCCTACAATTTCAAGTTTTTTTTCAAAACCTGTTTTAACACCGTTAATAGCATTTGCAACAAGAGTTCTTGATAGACCATGTAAAGAACGAGATTTTCTATCATCATTCAATCGCGAAACAACAACTTTATTATCGCATTGTTCAACTTTAAGTTCAGGTCTAATAGTAACTGTTTCAATTCCAAGTGGACCTTTTGCCGTAACAGTATTATCTTCAATTTTAACTTCAACACCGGCTGGTATCTCAATCGGTAATTTTCCTATACGTGACATTATTTTATCTCCGTTTTGTCAAAATGTATCTTAATGAAAGTGGTAAAATACTACCAAACGTAGCAAACTACTTCTCCACCAACATTTTCTTTTCTTGCTTTTCTATCAGTAAGTAATCCTTTACTTGTACTAACAACAGCTATACCCATACCTCCCAAAACTTGAGGAAGGTTCTTAGCTTTAGAGTATGTTCTTAAACCAGGTTTAGAAACTCTTTGTAAATTAGTAATTACAGGCTTGTTTTGAGCATCATATTTAAGTAATACATTCAAAACTTTAAACTTACCGATTTCTTTAACTGTATAATCAGAAATATAACCTTCTTCTTTAAGAAGTTTAGCAAGTTCAACTTTCAACTTAGAAGATGGTAATTCAATTTCCTTATGAGAAACCATATTAGCATTTCTGATTCTTGTTAGCATATCTGCTATCGGATCTGTATTCATTATAATTTCCTTTTCCTATTGTAATGGTGAACGATAAGTTATTACCAGCTTGCTTTTGTAACACCCGGTAATAAACCTTTGTGAGCCAATTCTCTCAAATGTATCCTGCAAAGCCCAAAATCTCTATGAAATCCGTGAGGTCTGCCACATACTGAGCATCTGTTATGCAATCTTACTTTAGGGTATTTACCAACTGCAGCAAGAGCTTCTCTTTTTGCTTCTTTATTAATCATTGCTTTTTTAGCCACAATACGCTCCTTTATTTTTTAAACGGCATACCAAGATATCTTAAAAGTGCTCTGCCTTCTTCATCTGTATTTGCCGTAGTTATTATCGATATATTCATACCCAAAACAGTATCGATTTCATCATAACTGATTTCGGGGAACAAAGATTGTTCTTTTAAACCAAGAGTGTAATTTCCTCTTCCATCAAAACTCTTTGAAGAAATACCTCTAAAGTCGCGAATTCTAGGAAGAACTACACATATTAATTTTTGAAGAAAATCATACATTCTTTCACCACGAAGAGTAACCATGCAACCAACAGGCATGCCTTCTCTTAGCTTATAAGATGCGATTGACTTCTTTGCTTTAGTTGAAACAGCTTTTTGACCTGCAATTTTTGTTAATTGATTAACACATAATTCAGCAAGTTTTGAGTTGTGACAAGCTTCACCAACACCCATATTAATAACAATTTTATTGAGTTTTGGTATTTGATGAACATTTTGATACTTAAACTCATTTTTTAAAGCATCAATTACTTCTTCATCATATTTTTTTCTTAAACTTTTAGTAATAACTGTCATGATTAAATTCCTTTTTGTAGAATACATCTTCGCTCAAACAAAGCAAGATGTCCATACTTTTTTTACACATCTAATTGTTCGCCACAATGTTTACAAACACGAACTTTTTTATTGTCTTTAATATCATGTTTAATTCTTGTAGCTCTTTGACAAGAAGGACAATAAAGCATAACTTTTGACGAATCAACAGCAGCTTCTTTTTTTACAAGACCTCCTTGAATTCCTGCCATAGGATTTGGTTTTTGTGATTTTGTAACCATATTAACACCTTCAACGAGTACTTTGTTATCAGAAGTTAATACTTTTTTCACATTACCGGTTTTACCTTTGTCTTTACCTGACACAACAACTACTTTGTCGCCGGTTCTAACATGAATATTATGTTCTTCAACTTGTTTTTTTCTTTTCATTTTGTTGCCTTCCTAAATAACTTCAGGAGCAAGAGAAATGATTTTCATAAAATTCTTTTCTCTAAGCTCACGAGCAACCGGTCCGAAAACACGAGTTCCTCTTGGATTACCATCTTTGTTGATAATAACAGCTGCATTTTCATCAAATCTGATAACAGAACCATCAGCTCTTTTTATATCGTGTTTTGTTCTGACAACAACTGCTCTTACAACATCTGATTTTTTAACCGTCATATTAGGAGTTGCATCTTTTACCGCAGCAATAATTACATCTCCAACGTATGCGAATTTCTTGTTTGAACTGCCCAATACTCTGATGCAAAGAAGTTCTTTTGCACCAGTATTGTCTGCAACTTGTAATCTTGTTTCCTGTTGTATCATTTTACTTATCCTTTAATTTAGCAAAATTGCCTATTTAGCCTTTTCAACAACTTCAGTAACAACCCATTTTTTGTCAGCTGAAATTGGTTTTGTTTCAACTATCCTAACTACATCGCCTTCTTTGCAATCATTATTTACATCATGAGCTTTATAATTTTTTGTAGTTTCAATAATTTTCTTATATTTTGGATGTTGATTGTATTCTGCAACTTTTACAACAACTGTTTTGTCGCATTTGTTGCTAACAACTGTACCTTGTTTTTCTTTTTTAGGCATTTTATTAACCTCTTCTGTTTTCTTCTTATTCCGCTTTTTCTTTAATTACGGTTTTGATTTGAGCTATTTCTCTTTTTATCTTACCTATTTGAGCGGTATTTTCAAGTTTATTCAATGATTTTTGAACTCTTAATTCATATAATTGTTTTTTGTAATCAATTACAGTTGAATTAAGCTCTTCAATCGTTTTTTCACGCATTTCTTGTAATTTCATTATATGCTACCTTATTTTTCTACTACCTTAACTTTGATAGGAAGTTTTTGAGCAGCTAGCTCAAGTGCACGAACTGCAACATCTCTTGATGAATAATCAATTTCAAAGAGAATTCTGCCTGGCTTAACAACTGCAACCCAATATTCAGGGTTACCTTTACCTTTACCCATACGAGTTTCAGCAGGTTTTGCAGTGATAGGTTTGTCAGGAAATATTTTTATCCAAACATTACCACCTCTTTTAATTTCTCTGGTCATTGCACGTCTTGCTGCTTCAATTTGTCTGCTTGTAATCCAAGCTGGTTCACATGCTTGCAGACCGTATTGACCGAATTGAAGTTCTGTTCCTCTTGTTTCAGAACCTGTCATTCTGCCTTTCATTCTTTTACGATATTTTGTTTTCTTGGGCATTAACATAGTTGTTTTTCGCTCCTGATTTTCTTTTACTATTCGCTGACTTCTTCAGTTTGAACTGCTGCAGCTTTTTTTCTTCTTCTGCCTAAAGGTCTGTCTTCTCCTGTTTGAGATGACGTATTCTTTTTGGTCTTAATATTTAAATCAGCTTTTTCGCCAGGCATTAAATCACCTTTAAATACCCAAACTTTTACGCCAATTTTACCCATCATAGTATCTGCTTCAGCAAAGCCATAATCTACATCAGCTCTTAGTGTTTGAAGTGGAATTCTACCTTCTTTAGCCCATTCACTTCTTGCGATTTCAGCCCCACCAAGTCTGCCAGATACCATAACCTTTATACCTTGTACCCCAGCCCTCATTGTTCTTTGCATTACTTGTTTCATTGCTCTTCTGAATGCAATTCTCTTTTCAAGTTGAAGTGCAACTGATTCTGCTGCTAATTGTGCATCTGCATCAATTCTCGCAACTTCTACAACATCTATAGTTACCGGTTTGTTAATGATTTTGGATACAGCTTCTCTAAGCTCATCAATACCTTGACCTCCTCTACCAACTACTACACCAGGTTTCGCTGTAACTACTGTTACTGTTGTATTTGATGCTTTTCTTGATATTAATATCTTTGCTACACCAGCAGTATATAATTTTTTCTTTATAAATTTTCTGATTTTAGCATCTTCTACTAAAAATTCCGGATAACTACTCTTTTTTGCATACCAAGTGCTTGACCAAGGTTGTATTATTCCTACTCGAAATCCTGTTGGATGTGTCTTTTGTCCCACTGTTATTCTCCTATTTATTATCCGATACTTTTACTGTCAAGTGAGAAGTACGTTTTAAACGCTTGTATATTCTACCTTGCGCTCTCGGTTTTCCTCTCTTGAGAGTTCTGCTTTCATCAGCATATATTTCAGAAACTTTTAATTGGTCAGCTGCAATACCACTCTTTTCGGTTGCATTTGCAACTGCTGCTTTTAAATTTTTTTCGACCATTCTTGCCGCAAAATATGGCATGAATTTTAAAATTTTTTCAGCTTCTGCTACTGACTTGCCTCTAACTACGTTTATTACTCTGCGTAATTTACGTGCTGGCATGCTTATATTCTTTTGTATTGCCTTTGCTTCCATGATTACCCCCTCTTTGCCGTCTTATCTTGACCTGCATGACCTCTGAATAATCTTGTAGGAGCAAATTCACCGAGTCTATGACCAACCATTTGCTCTGTTACATATACAGGAACATGTGTCTTTCCATTATGTACAGCGATAGTATGTCCTAACATATCCGGAACAATCATTGATGCTCTAGACCATGTCTTTACAACTTTCTTTTCACCGGCAGCATTCATCTTCTCGATTTTTGCTTGAAGCGCAGGTTGAACAAAAGGTCCTTTTTTTAATGAACGAGCCATTTTAATTCTCCTTATCCGCGTTTTCTATCTCTGACAATTAATTTGCCTGAGGATTTTTTCTTATTTCTTGTTTTGATGCCGAGTGCCGGTTTACCCCAAGGTGTCTTAGGATTTCCACCGGGACCTGTCTTTCCTTCTCCACCACCGTGTGGGTGATCACAAGGATTCATTGTAACACCTCTTACCGTTGGTCTGATTCCTAAATAACGTGTACGCCCTGCTTTTCCTATCTTTTGGTTCTTGAATTCTGCATTTCCTAAAACACCTACTGTAGCTAAACATTCTTTACGAACCATTCTCATCTCTGAGCTTGCTAACTTGATAGTTACATAGTTGCCTTCTTTTGCCATTAACTGAGCTGCCCCTCCTGCAGTTCTGACCATCTTGCCACCTCTGCCGGGTTCCAACTCTACACAGTGAACCATCGTTCCTAAAGGAATTAACTCTAATGGAAGTGCATTACCTGTTAATATGTCTGCTGTTGGACCGGATATTATCGTATCTCCAACATTTAAACCATGTGGCGTCAATATATATCTTTTTTCACCATCTGCATATACAACAAGCGATATTCTTACGTTTCTGTTTGGATCATATTCAATAGTCTTTACTACTGCAGGTATTCCAAACTTTTCTCTTTTGAAATCAACTACACGATATGCTCTCTTATGTCCACCACCTTTGTGACGACAAGTTATTCTACCTGTATTATTTCTTCCTGCTGTCTTTCTGAGGTCTTTTAATAATGATTTTTCCGGTTTATCTGTTGTTATTTCAGCAAAATCACTTTTAGTCATTCCTCTTTGACCTGGAGATGTAGGATTTATCTTTCTAATTGCCATTTTCTAACTATGCCCCCATTAATTCTTCCAAAGGCTCGCCTTCAATTGTTACAATTGCTTTCTTACCGGATTGAGTTCTACCAACAGAATAGCCAACTCTTTTTGCATGTGATGGTCTATATACTGTTGTAACTTTTGTTACTTTCCTTCCGGGATATACAGCTTCAATAGCTTGTGCTATTTCGATTTTTGTCGCTGTCGGCAATACTTCAAATGTATACTTATTTAAAGTTGTTGCAGACATTGACTTTTCTGTTATTATTGGACGCTTGATTACGTCATATAGCGTTTCTTTGTTATTATTCAAGTTACTCATTATTTCGATAACCTCTCAGTTATTTCATTGACAGCAGCTTCTGTCAAAACGATTGAATCTGCTTCCAATAAATCTTTTACATTTAAGTTAGATGGTAATATAACCTTCACTGAAGGTAAATTTCTAGACGCTAACTCTAAATTTGTATTTTCTGCAGCTTTTGTATCTGCAACTATTAAAACCTTGCCACTAACATTCAATGATTTTAATGCTGTAACCATCAATTTAGTCTTTGGTTCTTGAATTTGTGAAAAATCTTGAACCAATACAGTATTTTCAATTCTTGCTGAAAGTGCTGATTTTAAAGCCAATCTTCTTGCTTTCTGTGGCATATCAAAAGCATAACTTCTTGGTTTTGGTCCAAAAATTACACCACCACCTTCAAACAATGGGCTTCTCGTTGAACCTGCTCTGGCTCTACCTGTTCCCTTTTGTTTCCAAGGCTTTCTTCCACCACCAGAAACTTCTGCTCTTGTTTTTGCACATGCCGTCCCTTGACGACCATTATTCAATTGTCTTCTAACTGCCATGTGCATTACATGTATATTAGGCTCAACTCCGAATATCTTATCGTCTAAAGATATTTGTCCGACCTGTTTTCCGTCTGTACTTAATATTGAAACTTCTTTTGTCATTGTCATATTCCTTTTTATTAAGAGTTCCATTTTACTCTTGATGGTACTACGGTAACTAATTTACCTTCCGGACCCGGTACCGAACCTTTTACTAATAACAAATTGTTTTCTTTATCAACTTTAACAACTGTTAATTTAGTTATTGTAACTCTTTCGTTACCCATATTGCCGGCCATTCTTTTTCCTTTTATAACTCTACCGGGAGTTGTACCTGCACCAATTGAACCAGGTTCTCTATGGTTTTTTGAACCATGCCCCATTGGTCCTCTGGAAAAATTCCATCTCTTTACCGTACCTTGAAATCCTTTACCAATTGATTTACCTGTTACATCAACTTTTTCTATATTTTCAAGAACTGATAAATCAATCTTTTGACCTACTTCATAAGATTCAGGATTTTCTACTCTGAATTCTTGAAGATGTCTAAATTTTTCAAGATTATTTTTTGAAAAGTGACCGATTTGTGCTTTAGTTAAGTGCTTATCCTTTGCCGGAACCACTCCTGTTTGTATCGCATTATATCCGTCTGAATCAACTGTTTTTACTTGTGTTACTGTTAAGGGTTCAACTTGTATAACAGTTACGGGAATTGCAAGACCGTTTTCGTCAAAAACTTGGGTCATTCCCAATTTCTTTCCTATTACTCCGAGTGTCATATTAAACCTTTCTTCTTGTGAGCGCTGCGTTAAACCTTTTGACTCGCAGATCACATTCAATCTTTTCGGGGGAGTTTCCCTTTTAAATTGTCTGTGATTAAGTTACATTCTATAACTTAACTTCTATGTCCACACCTGCGGGCAAATCCATTCTGCTGAGTTCATCTGTCGTTTGTGCCGTTGGTTCGTATATGTCTATTATTCTTTTGTGAGTTCTCATTTCAAAATGTTCTCTTGACTTTTTATCTACGTGAGGACTTCTTAATACACAATATACTCTTCTTTTTGTCGGCAACGGTATTGGACCTGCTACTTTTGCTTCAGTTCTTTTTGCCGTTTCAACGATTTTTGCGGCGGAAACGTCTATAAGCTTATGGTCATATGCTTTCAAGCAAACTCTTATTCTTTGTCTCTTGCCGTTACTCATTTGTTCATCTACTTTCTTTTTTTTCTTTTAACTACCATTTTTACACTTATTATGTATAAAATATTATAGGCAATTTCTAATGTATATTAAACATAATTTATCGTCAATATCTTATTTTTATTTTCTTTTTTATTACTTTACAAAAATTTACTCAATAAAATTAATTACTATTGAATTTTTTGTAATCTTTATTATCGTTGATTTATTTGAATTTTAAACAACACTTGCGAAACCATAGCCATAAATATAAAAATATTAATACAAATATAAATATAACTTTTATTTTTAAAATTTAAAAAACTTTCTTAGTTTACAAATTGTTCGTTTATCCTTAATTTGGCTTACATAAATTCCAACAAAAATTAGCAAACATGCTGCTACTTGTAATAAATTAAATGTTTCTCCAAGAAAAAAACAGCCAAAACATATTGAAGAAATTGGTAATAAATAAAGGAATGGTGATGCTTTACTTGCTGATAGAGTGCAAATTCCATAATTATATAAAGCGTATGAAACAACTGTCAAAACACCCAGATATATCATAATAGGTAAACTAATATTAAATATAGGTATAAAATTACCTCCTTTAATAATATTCAATATGATAAAAAAGATTGCACCAATAATAACTTGAGAACCAGCTAAAAAGAATGGTGGATATTTATCCATAAGATACTTAGTTGTAATGATACTTGTAACAGTCAGTATTTCTGCACAAAACTCTAATGAATTTCCTAAAAGAGGATTTGGGGCTAATGCATTAACATCTGAACCTAAACTTAAAACTATCGCTCCTACAATTCCTAAAAATACACCAATATATGCAATTTTTGGTAAATGTTCTTTTAATATTATTTTGGCAAATATTATAATTAATATTGGTTCCATGGCACTTACAACACCTGCTTGACCTGATGATGTATAACGTAAAGCATGTGTTTCAAATAAAAAATATAGGCATGGTTCACATATAGTCATTAAAAAAATAAATTTATAATCTATCTTTTCAACTCGTAAATCTTTATAAACAGTGAAAAAAAACGGTAAAAAAAGTATCGTTGAAATAATCATTCTTAGAGTAATCATCTCAATTTCAGAATAATAATTAAGACATACCTTCATAGCAGTCAAAGTTGTCCCATAGAGTATGGTAGCTATAATAAGCGAAATATATGCAAACATTTCATTTTTATTATTATTCTTTATAAAATTTTTCATTTCATATAATATACCAATTGACTAATCTCAACTTAAAACATAATAAATAAAAAAAACATTAAATCAAATAAGATATAAATAAATTTTTAAAATTATAAAAAATTCACTTGTAAAGAAATTGATTTTGTTTTAATATAAATTCACAAAAGAAATATTTTGTAATAATAGCATGTAATATAAAAATATTGTATGCAAGTCAAGAAGTATAAAAGGATTAGATAGAAGGCGTAGATATGACTGAAAAAGAAACTACAGATATCCAAAACGAACAACAAGATTCAAGACAGAAGATACTTGTTGTTGATGACGAAGCAAGTATAAGAAGAATATTAGAAACAAGATTAAAGATGATAGGTTACGATATTGTAACAGCAGCTGATGGAGAAGAAGCTATCGCAGCATTTAATAAAAGTAACCCTGATTTAATAGTTTTAGACGTTATGATGCCAAAAATTGATGGTTATGGGGTTGTTAGAGAAGTTAGAAGAACCTCTGATGTTCCTATAATTATATTAACAGCACTGGGTGATGTTTCTGAAAGAATAACCGGTTTAGAATTAGGAGCAGATGATTATGTTATAAAACCATTCAGTCCTAAAGAATTAGAAGCACGTGTAAAAGCTGTTTTAAGAAGAACTAATAATAAAGAATCAGTTGTTCCTACGGGTAAAATTGCAAAAAATGTTATTACAACAGGAAATATAAAAATTGATACTGCTAGAAGACAAGTATATAGAAAAAATGAACGTATCAGGCTTACCGGCATGGAATTCAGCTTGCTTGAGCTTTTAGTTAATAATTCTGGTCAAGCATATTCGAGAAATGAAATTCTTCAACATGTATGGGCTTATCCACCAGATCATAGAATTGATACAAGAGTTGTTGATGTGCATATTTCAAGATTACGTTCAAAACTTGAGACAGACCCTGCTAATCCAGAGTTAATATTGACTGCTCGTGGAATAGGTTATATGTTTCAAAGAATTTCTTAGTTTTTTATATTACATTTTTTATTTGTATGTTTTTACATGAAAAGCCTTAAAAGTAAAAGGCTTTTTATTTTTTGTTACTATAATTTATATTTACCAAATAAATTGTCTTTCAGTAAAAAACTAGTAAATAAAAACTTTTATATATTAAACTAAATTATAAAAACTGTATAATAAATATTAAAGAATAACAAAAGAATATATGCATCAGTGTTAAAAATTATATTTTTATAGTAAGCACAATATAAACACACTTCGTTATATATTTATAAAATAGAAATACTTTAAAGCGATTGTATAAAAGACTAAATAATAAATCCATTTTTTATATAGAAAGTATAAAATAATTTTTATTCAAATTATGCTGCGACTTTATTGGTTTTATCAAAAGTATCTTCACAAAGACCATTCTTTCTCCATTGGCAATTTCCACAAAGCTCTTTATGTTTTTCTTTATTCATAATAAAAAATGTTCTATCCATGATGTCTTTCCAGGTCATAATCATTCCTGTTTTTATAGATAATAAATCTTTAACTTTGTTATCTAATTTTTCTAAAAAAGGCATATTACATTTTTTGCCATTAATACCCTTTAAATTAGGACAATTTTTACATAAATCATCTTGACCATCTACAACACGAACAAACGTGTCAGGATTGTCCTTTAATTGTTGAGATATAGTATCCCAACTCGTTTTATGAGCTCCATCATAACCTTTCCCTTCATATCCCGGTAAACATACAAAATGATGAGCCCTTATATTCAATATTTCTGACATAATATACAACCTTACATACTTACATGTTTAATAAAGCTGTAAAAAAATATAATTGCTTTAATTTTTGATAATATTAATGTTTGTAAAATAAATCATTGTTTAATTTATTTTTATAATATTCAATCCACATAAAAGTGAGAATAGTAATAAAATTGGAGTTACATATTTTAAAAGAATATTAAATATAAAATAAAGAATTTTATTACCATTTACAATTTCATCAGATGGTTTTAAAATCCAACCTGTTATTAAACATAAACATAAAGTACTAAGTGGCATCAAAACTGATGATGTTGCAAAATCAAATAAATCAAAAATCGTTTTATCAAAGATTTTAAAATTTTTCATAATTCCAAAAGATAAAGAACAAGGAATCATTAAAAAAGCAGAAATAACAGAAACTATAATGGTAGCTTTTTTCCTTGACATATTGTAAACTTCTCTAAAAGATGCAATAGCTGCTTCTAAAATGCTAATAGAAGAAGTCAATGCTGCGAATAATAATAAGATAAAAAATAATATTGCAAAAAATGAACCGGCAGGCAGTTGCTCAAAAACTTGAGGTAATGTAACAAATACTAACCCCGGACCTTCTCCCGGATTCAATCCATAAGAGAATACAGCCGGAAATATCATTAAACCAGCCGACACAGCAATTAAAGTTTCACCAAAAATTAAAGTATATGAACTTTCAACAAGATTGGTCTCTTTGCCCAAATAACTGCCATAAGTAATTAAAGCCCCAATACCAACCGACAAAGAAAATAAAGCTTGACCGAATGCTACTAAAAACATTTCAGCATTAAATTTAGAAAAATCAGGTTTAAAAACAAATTCCAGACCTGCTTTTGCTCCAGGAAGAGTTTGTGCAACAATTACAAGGAAAATAAGCATAAGCAAAAATAAGGGCATCATAACTTTGCTGGCATTTTCAATTCCTTTATTGACTCCTCTATATGGAAAAAATGCAGAAGCAATTAGAAACAAAAATGCAAAAAATAATGGAGAAATTGTCTTTGAAGAAAAATTTGCAAAATATAAAGAATAATCAGTGCCGGAAGGAATACCGTTTATAAAATACATAAACATATAATGAATAATCCAGCCACCAACAACAAAATAGAATCCGGAAATTAAAATCACAGTATAAACTTGCATCCAACCAATATATTTACATTTATTTTTTATTGATTGATATGCCAAAACTGTCGCCAATTTAAATTTTTTACCAATAAATAATTCGCAAATTAAAGGAATAGCACAAACAGTACACATTAAAAGCATATAAACCAACAAAAAAGCAGCACCACCATATTTACCCATAACATATGGAAATCTCCAAATATTCCCCAATCCAACAGCACTTCCTAAAGTTGCTAAAATAAATCCCAAGTGAGATGTCCATTGTGGGCGTACAGCCTGTGACTGTTCAATATTAATTTTAGTAGCATTACTCATTTTTCGTACCTTCCTTGACTATAAACAATATAACCATTCTTTTTAATTAAAGCAAAAAAATAAAAATTATGCATGTTACTTTTTAAAATCAAAAAAAAAGACCCTTTCGGGTCAAAAAAAACTTTAGAGAGAGAGACAGAGAGAGAGAGTTTTAAACCTATTTTATGAACTTATGCTATGAACCACCGAATTTTGGTGCCGAATTCTTTATTGCCGTTTCTTCAGCTTTTTC
>JAFQYI010000194.1 GCA_017406505.1 bacterium | reverse complement strand
TTTGTGTATCTATTCTGAGCATACAAGTCCTCATATTTGTATATTATGTAAAATAAACATTTATAACACTAGCTTGGAAAAATTCACCAAATCATATGCCACTTATTATAAAAGGGGCTAGACAAGTAGGCAAAACTTGGCTAATGCAAGAATTTGGTAAAACACAGTATGAAAAAGTTGCGTATATCTCTTTCGATAGTAACCCGAGACTTGATACATTATTCCAAAAAGATTTGAATGTAAAAAGGTTGCTTGATGGTTTAAATATTGAGGTTGGATTCAATATTACTCCAAAAGATACATTAATTATTTTTGATGAAATTCAAGAAAATCCATTAGCATTAACATCATTAAAATATTTTAGTGAGAATGTTCCTGAATATGATATTGTAGCAGCAGGGAGTTTACTTGGCGTTGCACATCATAAAGGAACAGGCTTTCCTGTTGGAAAAGTAGAATACTTGAACTTATATCCTTTGTCATTCAAAGAATTTTTACTTGCGATGGATGAAAAGCAAATATTAGAAATTATTGATAAAAATGATTTTGAGATGCAGAAAGTTTTTAAAGAAAAAATTATAGACCTGCTTTGAAGATATTGCTATGTTGGCGGTATGCCAAAAGCTGTTTTATCATTCTCCGAAAAACAGGATTATAATTTGGTTATAAAAATTCAAAAAAATATTTTAGATGATTACGAAGGCGATTTTTCAAAACATATTCCACCGGAACAGGTAGAAAGAACCCGTTTATTGTGGAATGCTATACCATCACAACTTGTTAAAGAAAATAAAAAATGTGTGTACGGAAAAATTAAACAGGGGGCAAGGGCAAAAAATTTTGAAATTGCTTTGAATTGGTTAATTGATTCCGGATTAGTTCATAAAGTTTCAAGAGTAACGGAACCAAATATGCCACTAAAAGCATATGAAGATGTGTCCGCATACAAGCTATTTTTACTCGATGTAGGTTTACTTGGTGCTATGAATGATTTGGATTCTCGCTCACTTTTAGAAAATGATAAGCTATTCAATGACTATAATGGCGCAGTTACGGAGCAATATGTTTTACAAGAATTCAAAACTCTTGGAGATTTGCCTGTATTTTATTGGGCAAGTAATAGGGCCGAATTAGACTTTTTAATACAATATAAAAACAATATTATTCCGGTTGAAGCAAAAGCAACGGTAAATTTACAAGCAAAAAGTCTAAAAAGCTTCAGACAAAAATATGAACCGAATATATCAATCAGAACATCTTTAGCGGATTATGAAGAAAATAGCGGTTTATTTAATATTCCTTTGTATGACATAGAAAATGTAAAAGAAATAATATGATTATTTTTGAACGCTATTTAAACGGCAATTATTGAACTGTACCCCGAAAAGTGGACAATTAACTAACAAGTAAAAATCTTTTGTATTCAATCGGTGTCCTTTTATTCTTTGACCATTAAGTATTTTACAAATAAATGCTTTTGATTACGGCTATACAGAAACCGGATATAAGTATGTAAAACACAAGCTCTCAGAATCTTCTTATCAGCACTCTTGGTGTTATGAATCTAATATAATAATTAAAATATTTACAAAACTATACAAATTATGTTTAAAAATAGCAAATTTTTTTCTTTATTGGCTTTTCAACACATGAAAGTGAGAATTGTATGGTTAATAATTTATCTGCAAATTTGATTTATAAAGGAATAAATAATCACAATAATACTCCTTCTATACAGAAAAAAAATAATACGAATTTTGGAAGTAATAATAGTACTCAAGATAACAAAGCTTCTTATTCTGTAGATAATTTAAGAGCTTACCAAACAACCGGTATAAAAACTTCACTTTCAGATAAAGAAGATTTTGCCAAGTATAGTGAAATTTCTGCTATCCTTGAGCCTGAAACTAGAAAAAAACTTTCTGAAGTTTTACATAGTGGTATTCTTTTAAATAATAATTCTAATGATGGCTCAAGTGTATTAGATAATTTACATAAAATGGCTGTTGAGCCAAGAATTCAAGGTTTGTCTGCTAAAAATCTTGTTACATCTGCTATAGATACTCTTCATAATCCTGAATCAATAACTCAACATTTTGGTGATGTTCCTCAAGAGTTTTATCCTGCTATATATAATGACCCGGATCCGGGAATATCTTCTTTTGAAGAATTAGATATGGTTAAAGAAGATGGTTCTTTTTGTTGTGTTGCTGCAAGTATTGAATATAATTTGGCAAAAACTGCTCCTGCTGAATTTTTAAGAATGGCGACAGGTTTATCTTCCGAGTCCTATAGTGTTACAAAAAATATGAAACTATCTGATATCAATAAAGATAGAAATACAGCATTATATATTTTAGATTCATTTAAACTTCCATATAAAACAGATAATGATGATAATCTTGAAGTAACAATATCTCCGGATAGAAAAGCTATTATCAGAGCTCGTGTTCAAACTTCATATCAAGATGGAAATGAAAGATCTGCTTTAGATGTTTTGATGCAGTCTGCTTTAATGAATATTTCTTCTCAACAAACTTACAATTCATTAAATGACTCAAGAATACCTGGAGAATTTTCTCCTGAAATATACAGGGGCTTATCAGAAATTGAGGCAACTTTTGGTGATACTATTTTTGAAGGTAAAGTAAAAGATTATATCGTATATCAAAATGTCGATATAAATGGATTTTTACATCCTATCATAAATAATATCTCTGCTAAAACCGTAATGGATTCAACTGTATCAGTATTATCTGATTTGCCGAACAATTCTTTCTCTCAAATCAACGACAGATTACATAAACAATTGCATACTGATGAAATTAATACTCAAACACAAAACATTTTAACGGAATTACAAACATTATCTTCTATGCAAAATAATGGAAATTCACCAGAAGATATTCCTTCTGAAGATGCAGTAAAAGAATTTGTTATACGCCAAACTATAAGTAATGTTTTAAAAGAAAATATACCAGATATAACAGAAGAACAAATCATTGAAATTACAGAATCTTCTTTCCAAAGAACAATGCAAAACAAGGTCAAAGAAGATATTATAAATACTTTAAATAATGGAAGTAATGTCATTGTAGGATATTTATCAGGAGACACAAGTGGTCATGAAATTACAATCATAGAAGCAAAACAAAATGAAACCGGAGATACGATATTTGTGTGTAATGACACTTGTGATGATGGAGCAGAACCAATATTAGTTTCTGCTGATTATCTTTTACCTAAAATGCATCATGCAATTATAGATGCATAAATTATTTGTATAAAAATTGGTTTACAAAATATATAAGAATTGTGTAATGATAGAAAAAAATAATAAACTAACAGTAAATGATTTGCCCAAAATAATTCCTGATTTTAAATCATCAAAAATTCCTAAAGACAAACTGACAGAAAAATGGCTGACAGATTGGATTATTGATGCATTAAATGAAGATAAAATAGCAATTGGAGATATATTACCGAGAAAAGAACTCATTGCCAAACATTTGGGAATAAGCATCGGAACCGTTCAAAATGCAATAAGATATACAGAAGATAAGGGTATATTACAAAGCAGACAAAAGACAGGAACACTAATAGCCGGTACAAAGGATTATACTTTTGCAACAGATGAAGTAAAAAAACAAAATTCTAAAAGGGATGTAGCTGTATCAAAAATAAAAAAGTATATATTAGATAATGGAATAAACTCTGTATTGCCATCAGCATTAACTCTTTCGAAGAAAATAAAAGTATCTGCAAATACAGTAAGATTAGCTTATCTATACCTTTGTGATATAGGTTTTTTAGAATATTCGGCAGGAAAATCAGGAAAGAAAATGCTACGAGTTGTTTCACTGCCAGAAAAGCCATATGAATATTTTTCTACAACAGTTTCATTAGTTGATACAACAGTAAAACAATTATCAGAATATATAACAAATAACTTGTCTATAGGCGATAAATTGCAATCAAGAGCTGAGCTTTCTAAAATATTAAAAGTTAGTATAAAGACTGTTCATGATGCAGTATGTATATTAGAAGAAAAAGGTATTCTTCTATCAAAACGAGGTAAATATGGAACGATTATAATTAAAATGCCACAAGAAGCAGAACAATTTGAGCCAATGAAAGAGGGGTCAATTTTTGCAAATGCAGATGATGCCGCGTTTTATCGTTGGGAAAAAATAGAAAATGAAATAAAAAAATTAATAAAAAAAGAATTTAAAATAGGTATGAAGTTACCATCATTGGCATTTCTTGCTTCAAGATTTAATGTAAGTACTAATACAATCAGAAGATCATTAAAAAAGTTAAATGAACAAGGATTAATAGATAGTCAAAGAGGTCGATACGGTGGTACATTTATAATTGATACACCTAATGAAAATCAAGGAACTGTATATGAATGGATTGCAGTAAATTCAGATTTTATAGAACTTAATAAAAATTAACATTTTTAAGAATGAATAAATAAGGGAGAATTCATGAAATAAAAAGAGATTAATAATGAAAGTTAAAATGTAGTGTGTTATAATAGGAAAAGTCCTAATAGGAGTAAAGGAGAAAAAATGAAGAGTTCTGTGTTGTCTAAAAAGTCAAAAAGTAAAGTGTTAAAAAAAGAGGTTAATGAGTTTGAAAGTTATTTACAAACAAGAAAAGAAAAAACGACCTATAATGGTATAGAGTTAGAGTCGTCGAATTGGCATAAAGAGCTTTTTGGTTTTAAAAAATAAATTAATTCAATAAATTTATAATGATTATTATGTAAGAAGATATTAGACAAATTTATCTAATATCTTTTTAAAATATATCGCCAATCGACACCTACTAAATTTTAATTAAACAAAAATATTTAAATAAATTCTTTTTTCAAAAATACCATTAATTAGCTAATAATCAAAACAAATTATGGTTTATTTATCCAAGTAACTTTTTTATATAATTAAAACCTCCAAATCATTTTGGAGGTTTTAACTTAACTATTTATAGATTTTGATTATTTTACTTCTTCAAAAGCATCTTTGCCTGCCATGCATACCGGACAAACAAAATCTTCCGGTAAATCTTCAAAAGCTGTGCCAGGTGCAATTCCTGATTCGGGAACTCCTGTTTCCGGGTCATATTCCCAAGTACATAATGTACATACATATTTTTTCATTTCTTCCTCCTTGTGCTAATTTTCATTCAAACATTTGTAAAATCCACTTTGATGTTGGACATAAATACAATTTTTTCCATCATTTTTTGCTTTGTATAAAGCTTCGTCAGCTTTTTTTATTAAATCTTCTGAATTACCGGCTGATGACGGAAATTCTGATATTCCTATACTTACCGTTACTTTGAGTATATTCTTATCATCAATCGGTACTTCTATTTTTTCTATATTTCTTCTTAATCGTTCTGCTATAATGGTTGCATCTTTGGCTGCTGTTTCAGGTAGAATAACTGTAAATTCTTCTCCTCCATATCTTGCCGGTACATCTATATTTCTGCAAGTATTTTTTATTGTTACTGCTATTTCCTTTAAAACTCTATCACCTATTAAATGTCCATAGGTATCGTTAATGTGTTTAAAATTATCAATATCCATCATTAACAAAGACATAACATGTTTGTATCTTGTTGCTCTTGTAACTTCTGCATCTAGAAGAGTCCTGAAATGACGATGAACATACAATTTTGTTAATCCGTCTTTTGTGGCAAGTTCATATAATTTTGCATTATCTATGGCTATTGCTGCTTGGTTAGAAAGTGCTTCTATAAATTCCAAGTCCTGTTTGTTAAATAATTTGTTATTTTTTTTGTTGGTGATATTTATAACACCAATAGCTTCTCCCTTAGCAATTAAAGGTACACAAATCATTGAAGAAATATTATTTAATAAATTAGCTTGTTTAAATCTTGGGTCGTTTTGTCCTAAATTTGTAATAATGGATTTCTTTTCTGCAAAAACTTTTCCTGCAATACCTTCGTTAATTTTTAATTTGCTGCATTCTATAACGCCATTGTTTATATCAAATTCTACTTTAGGGTCTTTTAATCCATATACTACTTTTACTTGCAAAGTATTATCGCTCATATCATATAACATTAATGAGCCTTTTTCTGCATCAATGGTTTCTAATGCTCTTCCTAAAATTACTTGTATTAACCCTTTTAAATCATCAATAAAATTAACAGCCTGTGAAATATTATATAATATTGACAGATTATGAAGCGATTTATGTAAAAAAGAAATCTGAGATTCTTGTTCAGCTTGTCTTACAAACTTTATAAGTAATGGCTCAATACAATAAAATATTTTATTTAATAACAATAATTCCTCTGTTTCAAAAGGCTCATTATTTTCTTTTTGCCCGATAGAACAGATGCAAAAAGGATCTTCATCTTTAAAAAATACTTTGAAATACGCAGAGTTTAATCCTTCTAATTCTGAATTATCAAAAAAATTTTTATATGCTGGCGAATTATCTTCGTTTACCATTGCCAAAAGTTCTTTATCTGCATAATTTAAAAAATCTGCATACTCTGAATCAAATTCAAATAAATTACTGTCTGA
>JAFQYI010000193.1 GCA_017406505.1 bacterium | reverse complement strand
TTTATACAGTTTTCATCTTTACATATATAGCAAGAACGACCAAAAATTTTAGATATTGGATTTATAAAAGTTTCTTGAGTTTTGCTATCCTTTGTAATTTTTATCAATTCATTCTTTTCTTTATATGAACCACAACCTATACATTTTCTTAAAAATTTTTTATCCGATGCCAATTTAATCACCTTCCTTTGAGATGAATTGAATATTTTCTTCAAGATTTTTTCTAGCTCTATTTGTTGTTTGGGCTATTTGAGTAAGTATTATATTTGATGCAGTTGTATAAGCATAAGTCAAATTATCATCATTTATATACGATAATTTATTTTCATCAAAATTATTGGTAATTCTAGATACACACGAGTAATTATTAGTATCAATAAATTCATATTCGTCCGAAAAGGAGCCATTTGCAACAGATAAAAATAAACAATACAAATCTGTTTTAATATTTGGCAATATTGTTTGTAAATGCATTTGTTTAAAAAATGGATAAAATTCAATAACATTATAGTAATTTTCATTAACAAGCAAATCTACACCAAGAATACCCGAATATGATTGATTGTGAAAAGATATATCATCAAGAATGGGATATACAACTTCATTTAAAATTTTTAAATCTAGTTCACTGGATAAAATATTACTATTAGATATATAATTGTCCATATATGATAAATTTTCATCATAACTAATGCAATTTCCAATTTTTAAAGCAGAATATCCATCAGTTATATAATATAAAGAAACTTTTTGAGCATCTATATAATCTTCAATAATAATTTTATTTTCAGGAGAAATAAATAATTTTTCTATGACAGATTTTGCTTTTGAAAAAGAATTTGTTAAAACAGGATAAGCATCAGATATTTGAGTATCATTTTTGATAATGAGAGGTCGTCTTGCTTGATATACATAATCAATAGCCTGATTTTCACGTTCAAAAATACCAAATTTTATAGTCGGAATTTTTAACTTGTACATCATTTTTTTAGCCAAAGATTTAAAAATGGTTATACCTGCAGATTCTGAAGAAGGTGCAAAAATCAATCTGCCAGAATTTTCAAAACAACCGGCTATATTATTCTCAATGGCAATCATAGATGTAACAACAGTTAAATCAATATCATTAGCAATAACAAAATCTAAAAGATTATCCGTATCATTTTCAGAAATATCTACAAAATTAGCAAATGATTTAATTTTTTCGCTTCTTGAAGTAGTAAAAACAATATCAACGTTTTCATTTTTACTCATATATTCAGCTATAGAATATGCATTTGCATCAGAACCAATTATCAATATACTCATAACATAATTATACTATGAAAAAATTTTGCTATTATATTAGAACTTTTTTAAATAAAATTCTATACACATAAAATAAGTATAAAGTACAGATAAAAAGCAGCAGATTTTTAATCAAAAAAATTTTTAACTGGAACATTAAAATATTCTGCTATTTCTATCAATTTTTTTAAGCTGATAAATCTTTCAAATCGTTCAACATGCCCGATAAATTTACTATTTACATTAAGTATTTCAGACAATTTTTCTTGTGAAATATTAGCTAATTGTCTATATTTTCTAACATTTTTACCAATAGTTTGATATATTTCTTCTTGTAAACTTGACATATATATATTTTATATTCTATGCTTATATGGCACTACTGCTATATAAGCACTACGAAAGAATAAAATGATAAAATTTAGAAAAAAGATATTAATAGACCTTGATGGAGTACTGAATGAATATAGTAAGGAAAAATTTAATGAAACTTATATACCAGAAATAAAAAGTGGAGCTAGGGAATTTGTTCAGAAATTGAACGAAGAATTTGATTTATATTTATTCACTTCAAGAAATTTGCTACTTGCTTCAAAATGGCTTATCAATAATGATTTAGATAAATATTTTAAAGAAGTTACAAATATCAAAATTCCTGCATATTTATATATTGATGATAGAGCTATGTGTTTTGATGGAAATTATCAAAACACTTTTGCAAAAATACAAAAATTTTCCGTTTATTGGAAATAATTAATTTTTATTCTGAATATTGAATAGACAAATCAAGTGTGTTTTGAATTAACATTGCAACAGTCATAGGTCCTACTCCACCCGGAACAGGTGTAATTAAAGATGCTTTTGAAGCTACACTTTCAAAATCCACATCTCCTGATAACTTACCTGTATCTAATCTTGTTATTCCTACATCAATTATTATTACACCATCTTTAACCATATTCCCTGTTAAAAATTTAGGTTTACCTATGGCACATACTATTAAATCTGCATTTTTTGTATAATATTCTAAATTTTTAGTTTTAGAATGACACGTCGTTACAGTTGCATTTCTCTGCAATAAAAGCTGTGAAATTGGTTTTCCAACTATATTTGAACGTCCTATTACGACAGCATTTAAACCTGATATTTGTATTTTGTATTCATCTAAAAGCCTAATAATACCTTTAGGTGTACAAGCTATAGTTTTAGGCATTTGCCCGATAAACATTTTCCCTGCATTGATATAATGAAATCCATCTGCATCTTTATCCGGAGATATTGCATTTAAAATTTTTTCACTGTCAATATGATTTGGTAAAGGCAGCTGAACTAATATCGCATCTACATTTTTATCATTATTCAAATCTTGAATTTTATTTATTAATGTATTTTCAGATACATCTGCATCAAATTCAATTGTTTTTGATTGTATTCCAGTTTTTTCACAAGCACGTTGTTTATTCCTTACATAAATCTTACCTGCTTCATTATCATTAGTAATGATAACTGCCAACATAGGTTTCCTGTCAAGTTTATCAACTTTTGCTTTTATATTTGAATATATTTTTTCTGCAAGTAATTTGCCATCAGCAATTATTGTCATGCTAAATCACCCCTTGGAATATTTAGTCTGTAATAAAAATGTTCTATGGCATTTTCAACTATCAACGAAATTTTTTTATCATTATCTTCATCTAATTGTTTATCGTATGGTATTATTCCTAATATTGAAAGCCCATATTTTTCAGTAATTTGATAAGCAAGTTGAGTATTATCATTTTTAACACAGTTCAAAACAACACCCATTTGCCCGTTTGCTGCATATTTTGCAGAATACTCTTCTATTCTTTGAGCCAATTTTGCTGATTCATTTGTTGGTTTCGTTACTATTAACGTTATATCGATTGGAACATCTACCAGTTGATAAAGATATTTTAAATCAAACTCACAATCAAAAATGACAATATCATAGCGATTAATTAGTTTAACAAGAGCATCATTTATTTGTTTAGTTATAGGACATCTGCAATCTTTTGATGCAGTCAGCCAAGATACAATTAAATCAGTATTTGAATCAATTGGCTCAAGAATATCTTCAATAGCCCATTCAATATATTCTTGTTTTGACATATTTTTAGGAATACCTGTTTTATATTCATGCTTACCACTTCTTATTCCATATATTGTTTTTCTTATATCCTTTCCAAATGTGTGTCCTAGTTCACAAGTTAAGTCATTATCAAATAATAAAATTGATTTTTCCGGAAATACTTTTCTAAAAACAGTAAGCATATTTTTTGTAATTGTTGTTTTTCCACTACCACTCTTACCTGCTACTGCTACCGTTAATGTCATCTAAAAATTTTTCTCCAACTCATTGAATTTTACATATTTATTATAAAAAATTTTATTATTTATTTCAATAACTTTAAAAATTGCATTAATATGATATATACAAAGCTATCTTAGTTGAACAGTTTTTACATATTTTTGTAAAATGTTGCAAATTTCTTTAAATTCAGAATTTGAATAATTATTTTTATCTTTTAGATTATTATCATAAATTTTTGAACATACAAATTTTTGTATATAATATCGTTCAGCATTACATACTAGTTTTCCAATTTCTTCAAAATCTTGAAATGAGAGTAAAGATTTTAAAACCGTTGTTCTGAATTCATAATCAATTTGACTATTCATAATCATTGTAATACTACTTTGGATATTCTTTGTATCAACTTCAACATTTGTAATTAATTTATATTTCTCTAGTGGAGCTTTTATATCCATTGCAATATAATCAATTAAATTTTCAGAAATTAATTGCTCCAAATATTGTGGATTTGAACCATTTGTATCTAATTTTACAGAAAACCCTAGTGATTTTATCTCTTTGATAGAATTATATAAGTCAGATTGCAATGTTGGCTCTCCACCTGTAATTACCACTCCATCAATTTTACCTATTCGTGTTTTTAAAAAAGATAAAAAATCTGGTATATCATATCTGACATTATTTGAGTCAAAAGAAAGAAGTTCAGGATTATGACAATATCCACAACGAAAATTGCATCCTTGTGTGAACACAATAGATGCAATTTTCTTAGGATAATCAATTAATGATGTTTTTTGAATTCCTCCGATTAAGAACAACAACAAGCTCCTGCTTTTTCCATATCAAATGTTTTTCTGTTCTTAAACTCAGCTTTTTTACCTTTATTCCATTGTTTTACAGGTCTGATATATCCAACTATTCTTGAATATATTTCGCATTCAGCTTCACAATCAGGACAAGTTTCATGCTCACCTGCTATATAACCATGTGTTGGACACACAGAAAATGTTGGTGAAAACGTAAAATACGGTAAACGATAATTTTCACAAATTTTTCTTACAAGATTTTTCATTGTTGTAGTATCATGCATTCTTTCACCTGCAAAGATATGAACAACAGTTCCTCCTGTATATTTAGTTTGTAAATCATCTTGATGATCTAATAATTCAAAAATATCATCAGTACAATGTACAGGAAGTTGTGTTGAATTTGAATAATATGGTTCTGCACCTTGTGAATAATATTCTTCATCATTTGCACACTTGATATTTACTAAGTTTTTCTTATCAAGTTTTGCTAAACGATAACTTGTTCCTTCTGCCGGTGTAGCTTCAAGATTGTAATTATTTCCTGTTTCTTCTTGGAATTTTACAATCATATCTCTCATATAATCCATTACTTCTATTGCAAAATCATGACCTTCTTGAGTTGCAATACTGCAATTTAAAAGATTTTCACAAGCTTCATTCATTCCAACTAATCCAATTGTTGAGAAATGGTTCTTCCAATATACCCCAAATCTTTGTTTAATATTTCTTAAATAGAATTTAGTATATGGATATAAATTAGCATCTGTTAAACGTTCTAATAATTTACGTTTAATTTCTAGAGAATCTCTTGCGATTTCCATTCTGTCTTTCAAAACTTCAAAGAATTCTTCTTTATCTTTTACTAAATAACCAATTTTAGGTAAGTTAATAGTAACAACACCAATCGAACCAGTTAAAGGATTAGAACCAAAAAGTCCACCCCCTCTATATTCAAGCTGTCTGTTATCAATTCTTAAACGACAACACATTGAACGAGCATCTTCCGGATTCATATCAGAGTTAATAAAGTTTGAAAAATAAGGAATACCATATCTTGCTGTCATTTCCCAAAGACCTTCAAGTGCCGGATTATCCCAATCAAAATCTTTAGTAATATTATATGTTGGAATTGGGAATGTAAATACCCTTCCTAAAGCATCTCCTTCCATCATTATTTCAAAGAATGCTTTGTTAATCATGTTCATTTCTTCTTGGAAGTCGCCATAAGTTTCTTCTTGCATTTCCCCGCCGATAATTACAGATTGATCTTTATAGTATGAAGGAACAACCAAATCCATTGTTATATTTGAAAATGGAG
>JAFQYI010000192.1 GCA_017406505.1 bacterium | reverse complement strand
TATTTAAAACCTGATGTAACGGCAGAACATATTTCAAGTAGAATAAAAGAGCTTGACCATGTAGAAAAAGTAACTATTATAACAAAAGAAGAAGCATGGAAAAAAATGAGGTCAGATTTTGATGTTGCAGATATTTCCAATCCTTTACCTGATACATTGCATGTGAAAGTTGATATTCCTGGAAATATAAATACAGTATTTTCTCAAATAAAGCCAATGCCAGGAGTGGAAGATTTAGCTTATGCGACAGATATTGCAAAAAAAATGGAACTGTTTAATAAAGTTGTTCATACAATGACATTAGTAGTTGTTATTTTTGTAGCAGTACTGACGATAGCCATTATTAACAATACAATTCATTTGGTAATACAAAATCAAAAAGAAGAAATTGAAATAATGAGATTAATGGGAGTAAGTAATTGGTATATAAAAATACCTTTGATATTACAGGGAGCAATATATGGTTTTGTATCAGCCTTAATAGCATTAATTCCAATGAATGTAGTGCAACAATGGCTATTAAGGGTACACGAATATTTTATGGTTCCATCGCCTTTGCTTGCTGAAAATTTAGTAACATTAACATTATTTATAATTGCAATAGGATTTGGAGCAGGTGGAAGTATGTTATCTATAAAAAAACATTTAAAAGTATAAATATTCTTGTCTAAAGTATTTTTTTGATAGATAATAAAGCAGAAATTAGCAATAAAAGAGGTCTTAATTATGAAAAAACCACATTTAGCAGTTCTGGGAGCAACAGGTGTTGTTGGTAGAGAAATTTTATCTATATTAAAAGAGAATAATGTTCCTTACGAAAGTATTAAATTTCTTGCGAGTTCAAAAAGTGCAGGCAAAGAAATAGAATTTAAAGGTGAAAAGCATATTGTTATAGAGGCAAAACCGGAAGTTTTTGAAGGAATTGATATAGTATTGGCATCAGCAGGTGGTTCAACGAGTTTGGCACTTGCAAAAGAAGCTGTAAAAAGGGGTGCTGTATACATAGATAATTCAAGTGCTTTTCGTATGGAAAAAGATGTACCTTTGGTTATCGCAGGGGTAAATGATGATGATTTAAGGAGACATCAAGGTATTATATCAAATCCGAATTGTTCAACATCACAACTTATGCTTGTGTTAAAGCCATTGCATGATTTTGCAACAATTAAAAGACTTATTGTAAGCACATATCAAGCTGTTAGTGGAGCAGGATTGGCTGCAATAAATGAACTTACTGATAGTACAAAGGCTCAATTAAATGGAGAAACTTTTGAAAATAAAAAATTTGTAAAAAATATAGCATTTAATGTAATTCCACAAATTGATGTTTTCTGTGAAAACGGTTACACAAAAGAAGAAATGAAAGTTGTAAATGAAACTAAGAAAATATTGCATTTAGAAGAAAAAACGCCTATAACTTGTACAGCAGTGAGAGTTCCTGTATACAACAGTCATTCTGAAGCTGTTACTATAGAATTTGAAAAAGAACTTTCACCTGAAAAAGCGAGAGAAATTCTCGAAAAAGCTTGGGGAGTTGAAGTGATGGATGATATAGACAATATGATATTTCCAACTCCAAAAGATGCAGCAGGAAAAAACCCTGTTTATGTAGGAAGAATAAGAAAAGATTTAGCTTTTGATAATGCTATTTCACTTTGGTGTGTAGCAGACAATTTAAGAATAGGTGCTGCGTTAAATACAGTAAGAATTGCAGAAAAAGTTATAGAAATGCAATTATTTTAAAGGAGTACGAAATGAGATATGATGCCGGAGAAATAATAACGGCTATGATTACGCCGTTTAAAGAAAATTATGAAGTGGATTATGAAGCATTAGAAAAACTTATAAATCATTTAATTGAAAATGGTTCTGATGCAATACTTGTAGCAGGCACAACCGGAGAATGTCCGACATTAAGTCATGAAGAAGAATGGGATATCTTAAAATTTGTTATTAAAACCGTAAATGGCAGAGTAAAAGTCATTATGGGTACCGGTTCAAATTCTACAGCAACAGCTGTTATGGCGTCAAAAAAAGCTGAAGAAATTGGAGCTGATGCACTTTTAACAGTAGTACCATATTATAATAAACCTAATCAAAGAGGTATGATTGCTCATTTTTCAGCAATTGCAGAAGCTGTAAAGTTGCCGATAATATTGTATAATATTCCTGGTAGAACAGGCGTAAATATGCTTCCTGTAACGGTTGCCGAACTTGCTAAAAAATATAAAAATATTGTTGCTGTAAAGCAAAGTAATGGTGATTTAGATTTAATTAGTGAAATGAAGCTTTTGTGTCCTGAAGATTTTACAATTTATTCAGGTGATGACAGTTTAACGTTGCCTATGTTGTCTTTAGGTGCCGGTGGTGTAATTAGTGTAGCATCACACGTAGTCGGACTTGAAATGAAAGAAATGATAACTTTATTTAAAAATGGAAAAAATGAAGAGGCTTTATCTATACATAAGCAACTTTTTCCTATTTTTAAGAAGTTATTTATGTGCCCCAGTCCGGCTCCTGTAAAAGATATTCTTACAAAAATGGGGATAATCAAAAATGTATTGAGGTTGCCTCTTGTAAATATGACAGAAGATGAAAAAAAAGAGTTTTATTCTGTAGCTGACAAATACATAAAATAGTCAATACACATAACATATAAATAAAATAGTAAAAAAGCTAAAAATATTTTTAGCTTTTTTATGTTATTTCAAAGTATTTGAGATAGCTTTTATAGCATATTTAATATTTTCTTCACTGAATTCATATTTAAGTGAATTAGAAGTTTCGTTTATTATTGATGCAAAGTCAAGATTTTCAGCAAACCAGTAACAAACGTATAAACAAAAACAAAAAACAGTTGTTTTAATTATGAGTTTAATCAAAATACCTCCAAATAAATATTATAGAATTTATTAAAATATTTTTATACCCAAGTGGCTAATTCCACTAAATAGATGATTTTATTTTAAAATACAAATTTTGATTATCACTATGATACAAGGTTTTATAAGATATTTAATTTTTAAATAAAAATTATAATTGTAAATAAATATTGACTAAAATCCGATTTTGTTAAATAATAGCATAAGTAAAGTAGTCGATTTAATAGCTTAGGAGATAAGATACGATGAAAAATTTCAGAAAATTATTAACTGCAGCAATTCTTTCAGGAGCAGTATCAATAGCAGCAAATGCAGCAGATACTGAAGTGCAACAATATGCACACCCTACATTGTTTGGAACTCATGCTCATTCTTATGCAACAACAAAAGCTAATTATTTAGTTGGAGGAGAAGTTGCACAAGGAACTCAACAAGTTGGCGTTATTGGAAAAGCTAACGTATTTGTTGATTCTTGGGCAAAAGACATGTTAAATGTTTTAAAGAACAATTGTGGTGATGTAAATTGGAATCCAAAAACTCCTGTATTGCGTTCAGAGTTAGCTGTTATTTTAGCAGAAAGTTTTGCATCAGGCAGACAATCTGTTAAGAAAAATGCATTTAAAGATATTACAGCTAATTATTGGGCAAAAAATTGGATAGATACTGCTTATGATACAAATCTTATGATTGGATATCCTGATGGAAACTTCAGACCTGATCAACCGGTTACAAAAGCAGAAGTTTTTGCAACAATAGCTCAAATCGTTGATGTAAATATTGCAGAAATTAAAGATGTTCAATTCCAAAATCAAGAAATTCAATACATACCTCTTTGGTCAGTAAATGCAACTAAAGAAGTAATTGGTTCAAAATTACTTGAACAAACTCCTGATCCAAAGAAAGTTATCGAAGATGAATATCTTTCAAAACAACAAGTTGCATATTTAATTAGTGCATTAAGAAGTGATTTAGCATATTACAAACGTTTAGCTACAGACGCTAATGCACCTGATGTAGTAAAAAATTATGCACCAACTGTTTTAACAATGAAATTAAACAGCAGAGTAAGTGCAAAACATTCTAACGTAAATGAATTATTTACTGCAAAAACAACAAAAGATGTTACAATTGCAGGAGAATGTTTCCCAGCCGGTTCAACTGTTACAGGTAAAATTACAGAAGTTAAACGTCCAGGTGTTAATCACCCAGGATACATAAAAGTAAAATTTGAAACAATTAAAAACGGAAAAGTTTCTGTAGATTTTCCGAAAACTGTTTCAGAAGCTACAGCTGAAGCAATAAAGAATCCAAACATTCTTGCAAGAATATGTGGAGCTCCTTTCTCAGCTACAGGCAGAGTTGCAGGCATTGTTGGTCGTTCAGGAGCAACTGCTCTTAACGTAGCTGGTAACAGAGTTGAAGAATTAGGTGATGATACATCTGATTTATTTGTTGAAAGTTTATGCTTACATCCTGGTTCAGGTGTTAAGAGTGCAGGAAATGGCATTCTTGCTGTAGGCAAAGGTGTTGTTGATATAGCAAAAACAGCCGTAAGTGGAACATTTGGTATTTTATATGAAGTAACAGATGAACTCGTTTACCTTGTATATCCAAAAGCATCAAACAATTCAGCTTTGAATCCTGACGAAGAATTAGTAGTTATTTTTTAATATAAGTTAAAAATAATGAAGAAATAAAAGCGGGCGAAATTATATCGTCCGTTTTTTGTTATATAATAAAATAGTCAAATCAGTATATGTTAAAAGGATTTTTATATGTCAAAGAAAAATTTAGTTTCAGGTATGCGTTCAACAGGAAAATTACATTTAGGACATTATAAGGGTGTTTTGGAAAATTGGATAAATTTACAAAATGAATACAATTGCTTTTATTTTGTTGCAGATTGGCATGCTTTAACAACTAAATTTGATAAAACAGAAAATTTAAAAAATGACAAATTAAATGTTGTTATGGATTGGTTAGCTTGTGGGGTCAATCCTGATAAATCAACGATATATATACAATCTGAAATTCCTGAAATTGCTCAATTACACATATTGCTGAGTATGATTACTCCAAATAATTGGGTGGAAAGAGATCCTACTTTAAAAGATATGATAAAAATTATAAAATCAGGTGAAGATAATAATGTGCAAATGTCTTATGGTTTATTGGGATATCCGGTGTTAATGAGTGCTGATATAATGACTTTTAATGCAGAAGTTGTACCTGTTGGTGTTGATCAGCTTGCTCATTTAGAAATTACAAGAGATATTGCGAGAAGATTTAACAATATATATAATGTAAATCTTTTTAATGAACCATTACCCAAATTAACACAAGTACCTTTGTTAAAAGGTGTTGATGGACAAAAAAT
>JAFQYI010000191.1 GCA_017406505.1 bacterium | reverse complement strand
TTTTTATAAAATTCTATTTTATGACATATTTCCAAATTATTTAATCGTTTCATAAAATTTGTACATAAGTTCAATATCTATTTGGTCAGAACTTATGGCTTTTAACAATTCTTGTTTTAAAATTTCTTTGTCATTATTGTGATTAAATTTAAAAAGTTCATGTGCTTCTACATCTAAAACCATCAATATTTTTGCTAAAGTTTCAGACGTAACAAAATTTGTTCCACATTCAATTTTGCTTAAATTTCTTTGTCCAATTCCTATTTTTTCTGCTAAAAATTCCTGTGTATAACCCTTTTTTATCCTAAATTCTTTAATCCTTCTTCCTAAAAGATTTTTAATATCAAGAGTTTCTGTATTTTTGTCCATTTTTACCTCTTTTTTATATTACAGTTTTTAAGTTTGTAAAATAAGGTAATTAAAAGGTGTAAATATATTGTCTATAGGCTTATAATAGTGTATTATGGGTTTATAAGGTCTAGAAAATTGTAAAAAAGATTTTAAAAGTCTTAAAGGAAGATTTGTTTTGGAAAAAAATATTTACAAATTAGAATATAATAAATATTTACAATGTAATAATGGATTTACTCTTGCTGAAGTTTTATTAACATTAGTTATAATTGGTATTGTTGCATCAATGACAATTCCAAACATATTTGCACATTTTACGGAAAAAGCAACTGTAGTTAGACTAAAAAAGACATATAGTCTCCTAAATAGTGCAGTAAAATCAGCAGTTGCAATAAATGGACCTGTTGATTACTGGGAATTTGGCAATGCTTCTGCTAAAGGTGCAAATTCTGTAATATTTAATAATACTATTAAACCATACCTAAACATAACTAAAGATTGTAAAACAGGTACAGGTTGCTGGGATACTTCTTATACAATGTACCTTAATGGAATTACAAGAGAGGGAGATTTTGATAAAGATACTACCAGAGCAAGAATGATACTTTCTGATGGAATATTTTTACAAACTAATTTTAGTGCACCTGATTGTAATATAGATGCAGCATCTGCTTCAACAAATCATATTCTTAATCATGCTTGTGGAACAATAAATATTGATATAAATGGCTTTAAAGGTCCTAATATTTTGGGTATCGATATATTTGATTTTTATATTACAAAAAATGGAGACATTGTTCCTTTAGGCATTGAAGGCAATAATCATGGTACCTGGGGTTGGATTGGACAATGTCGAAAGAATGGCTCAGGGCAACCATGTGCATCATGGGTTTTATACAAAGAAAATATGAATTATTTAAGAGGTGAATCGATAAGCCATTGGTAATTATATATTTTATTTGGTTGTTCAATTTATCTAACTTTAAAAATTTTACTAACAGATTTTCGGTTTTTCTTGTTAAATAATATTTTTGCAATATAATTTTGATTATAAATTGATTAATTAATAACGTAATTGGAAGGAACAAAAAAGTGGAATTTTTTACAGATGCGACAATCCAACTGCTTAGTGTTTTAAGCAAATTCTGTGGCAGTTATGGATTAGGAATTATAATTTTGACGATTATTGTAAGACTTTTAATGTGGCCGTTGAGTGTAAAACAACAACATTCGATGAAAGTTATGCAAAAAATGCAGCCAAAAATGAAGATGATTCAAGACAGATATAAAGATGACCCTCAAATGTTACAACGTAAAATGATGGAATTTTACAAAGAAAATAATTTCAATCCTATGAGTGGTTGTTTTCCTGTTCTAATTCAATTACCTATCTTCATTTTATTATATCAAGCCTTAATAAGTCCTCAATTTATTGACTTGGCAGGAAATGCAAAATTTTTATTTTTAAACAGACTTGATGCAACCATTAGAGGTACTGCTGCACCATCTTATGATGGTGAATTTATGCTTAGCAAAAATGCTACTTTTAATCTTGGAAAGAAAGCCATTGTATACTTTAGTGATGGAACTCAAGAAGAAGTAAAAGTAAAATCTTCAAAAGATAATTTAAGATATATGAATAATTTAACTCCAGGTGATGTTATAGAATTTAAACTTGCATTAAATACATTCCCGGTTGAAACATCAGAAAGCAAAACTATTCAAAGTGCCGATGCAGATATAACCAATATTTCAACAAGAGAAGTTGAAAAAGTTAAATTTGAAAGAAAAGGCGATATTTTAGTTGGAGAAATTCCATCAAAACCGGCAAATGAACAAATGAATTATGATGTTCTTGCATTAGTTGTAATTTTTGGTGCCTCAATGTGGTTATCAACAAAGGTTATGACATTAAGCAACAAAAATTCAAAACAACCTCTTGATCCTCAACAGGAACAAATGCAAAAAATGATGGGTACAACTATGCCGATTGTTTTAACTGCAACATTCTTATTTATACCCATTCCTGCCGGAGTTTTACTTTATTTGGTTGTAAGTAATATTGTTCAGATAATTCAAACTTATGTTATAAATAAACAATTAGATGCTGCTGAAGAAGCTAAATCTAAAGTTATTGATGTAAAACCGGAAAAATAATTCTATGAAGCTTAATGAATTTGATTATCAACTTCCAAAAGAATTGATAGCACAATTACCATCACAAAAAAGAGAAAATTCAAAGATGCTTGTCTTAAATAGACAGGCTCTTTGTTATGAAGATAAACACTTTTATGATATTGTAGATTGCTTAGACAAAAATGATTTTCTGGTATTAAATAATACTAAAGTCATACCGGCAAGACTTTTTTCTATAAAAGATACAGGTGCTAAAATCGAAATTTTTCTTGTTCGAGAAATAGAAAAAACAATATGGATAGCATTAATCAAGCCTTCAAAAAGAGTAAAGCCCAATATGGTTTTAAGGGTTGGTGAAAAATTATCTGTAGAAATTATTGAAAAAATAGATGATAAATGGAAAATAAAACTACATTATAATGGAAATATTTTTGAAATATTGGGCGAGTATGGGAATATTCCTTTACCACCATATATAGAAAGAAATATGACAGATGAACAATATAAAAATTTGGATTTTGAACGATATCAAACAGTTTATGCACAATATGAAGGTTCTGTGGCTGCTCCAACAGCAGGGTTACATTTTACAGAAGAAATTTTGAAAAAATTGGAAGAAAAAGGCATTCAAAAAGCTTTTGTTCACTTAAACGTAGGATTAGGAACATTCAAACCTGTTAATGTCGAAAATATTGAAGAACATAAAATGGATTCTGAAAGTTTTGAAATTCCGGAAGAAAGTGCTATAGCAATAAATAAGGCAATTAAAGATGGTAAAAATATTGTTGCAGTTGGTACAACAAGTGTCAGAACATTAGAAACTGCAATGCAAAAATATGGTAAAATTCTTCCTGTTAAAGATTCTTCTGAACTCTTTATTTATCCGGGATTTGAATTTAAAATTGTAAATAAAATTATCACAAATTTCCATTTGCCAAAATCGACTTTATTAATGTTAGTTTCAGCTTTTGCAGGTAAAGATTTTATATTTCAAGCATATAGCCATGCCATAGCTGAAAAATATCGTTTTTATAGTTATGGCGATTGTATGCTTATAAAATAAAATAAAACGAATATTATAATATTCGTTTTATTTTTTGAATTTTTAATTGTAAATATACCATAATATAAACTTTCATTTTTTCTATGTGAAAGTATAATTCCGTTATTAATTAAAGATTTGAATTTTTATATTCATTAACCAATCTTATAAGTTTTTTGGCTCTCTCTTCAATTTCTTGAACATCAGCGTCTTTATATAGACCACGACCTATACCTACTGCCTTTGCACCTGCTTTTAAATAATCTTTTACATCATCAATTTCAATATTGCCTGTTGCGATAATATTTAAAAATGGCATAGGTCTTAACATATCTTCTATATACATAGATCCACCCATCGGTTTTGTCGGATAAATCTTTATTAATGGTGTTCTGGCTTTCCATGCTGAATATGCTTCATTTGGTGTTGTTGCTGTCATTATTAAAGGTAATCTGTGTGTTTGACATATTCTTACCAAATTCATTTGAAATATTGGAGATACAATTACTGATGCTCCTGCATTGATTGCTGTTTGAGCTTGTCTTTGTGTAATAATTCCTCCTGCCATAATTGTTAAGTTTTCAGTTGAATTTAGATAATGTATTACATCAACTATTTCCGGATTTTGAATTACAATTTCAATGATATTAATACCACCTTTATTCAATGCCGTCGCTATCTCGATTACTCGTTCGGGTTCTGATACTCTTATAACTCCGTGTACTTTTTCATTCAAAATCTTTTGAATTGCATTCATTGATTTAATCTCCCTTTTTTATAAATGGAAAAAAATTAATTCCTAACAATGGTGTTGAAACTTTTGTATCAAAACCTAAAATCCTTGTTAAGTCATCTCTTAATTCCGTTATATCTTCATACTTTTTCAGTGTTCCGTCCAATGCTATAGAAACATCTCCTGTTTCTTCCGATACAACAAGACAAGCACAATCTGAAGATTCACTCATTCCTATCGCTGCTCTATGTCTTGTTCCATATTTCCAGCTTAATTTTGGATCTTCCGTTAATGGCAATAATACTCCTGCTGCTGTTATTTTATTATCAATTATTATCATTGCCCCATCATGTAGTGGTGTATTGGGGTGAAAGATTGTCAATATTAATTGACAAGATATATCTGCATTAATTTTTGTTCCTACATCTGAAAATAAAAAATCATTGTTTTGTTTTCCAAATACTATTAATGCTCCACAATGCGTTTTACTGCAATATTTTACGGCTTCTAATATTTCTTTTATTATTTTTATGTCATTTTCATTTTTTTTTATTGAAAAGAAATCTTTCTTTAAAAAGCCAGTTTGCCCCAAATAACCTAAAAATTTTCTTAATTCCGGTTGAAAAACAACAACCAGACTAAACACAATAATAGCAACAAGTGATTTTAGAAAATATCCTAATATAAACAATCCTACTAAAATAAGAAGTTCACTAACACCCCATGCTATAATTAAGACCATTAATCCTTTTACTAATTTTTCAGAATGGGTTCCTTTTATATATTGATTGTAAACAAAAAAAACAAAAACAAATATTACCAATAATTCGATAAAATCAACAATATCAAGTTTTATATGCTGATTAAAAAATGAAAGTAAAAGATTTGTATCTACTTTTTCGTTCATAAACTATTTTAGCATCTCCGGTATTACATCTGATTCTGTTAGTTCTTCAAAAGATTGTCTTTTTACAATAAGCTCGGCATTTCCTTCTTTAACCATTACAACAGCAGGTTTTAAGACTCTGTTATAATTACTTGCCATAGAATAACAATATGCACCTGTATCATAAAAACAAATTAAATCACCATGTTTTATTTTTGGTAAATTGACATCTTTTATTAAAATATCTCCCGATTCGCAATATCTGCCGGCAATTGTTACCGTTTCTTGTTCTTGACTACATTGCTTAACTAAATCAACAGAATAATCAGCACCATATAAAGCCGGTCTAATATTATCAGCCATTCCACCATCAACTGATATATATTTGCGACCATTTGGAACTTGTTTGCTACTTCCTATTGTATAAACGGTTACTCCTGCTGTTCCTACTATACATCGCCCTGGTTCTATATATAAATGAGAATTTTTTATATCATATTCTTCACTATATTTTTTTAATGCTTCTTTTATTGTTTTTGCAAAATCAAATAATGAAAGAGGTTTATCTGTTTCTACATATTTTATTCCTATTCCTCCTCCAATGTTAAATATATCAAGTGTTAGACCATATTCATTTTTTATTCGTTTAGCTTCTTTTAAAATAATTTTTATACAATCTCTATAAACATCTGTTTGAAAAATTTGTGAACCTAAATGTGCATGTAAACCCCTTAAATTTAGGTTTTGATATTCATTTTTAATTAAATTGATAATTGAATCTATTTGTATTAAATCAAATCCAAATTTAGAATCTAAATGTCCGGTTTGAATGTATTCATGAGTATGACATTCTATTCCGGGTGTAATTCTTAAAAGAATATCCATTTTTATTGATTTATTTTTACATATATCATTTAAAAATTTTGCTTCTAAAAAATTGTCTACAGAAAATAACTTTACACCCCATTTCACAGCCATATCAATTTCTTCTTTAGTTTTATTATTTCCGTTAAAAATAACATTTTGCATATCAAAATCTGATATATATGCCGTATAAAGTTCTCCTGACGATACACAATCTAATCCACAATTTTCTTTTTGCATAATTTTGCAAACAGCCTTTGTCATAAAAGCTTTAGAAGCGTACATAATATGGATATTTGTATTGTTAAAAGCTTTTTTTAAATCTTTAATAACAGAATGAATTGTTTCATAATCATAAATATATAAAGGCGAACCAAAATCTTTGATTAATTTAGATATTTTACAACCACCTATTTGTAACTCACCATTTTCATCACGTTTGCAAGTTAATGGTTTCACATTTTGATTGGCTGTTCGTTCCATTAAAAAATCCTCTAACCTTTACATATTTATCATACAAGTAAATAATTAATTTTACAATATTGAATTTATTAAAAAAAATTATTATAACAATATTATGAGAAAAAATTTTTTAATAGCATTTTTAATTGTATTATTAAATCATACTTTATCTTTTGCAGAAATTGACTGGATTGAACTCTATGAAAATTCTAATCCTTTTGAATCAAAATTAATGAATAATATTGACCCGTTTCAAGATGAAGATACAATAAAATATGCTTATTCTCCTTATCCTCTTTTTAGAACAAGCGTATATCTATATTATAAAAATATAACAATTCCTTCTGGATATTATCAATTAACTCCAAGAAAAATGAACGGGAACTATTATATATTTTTTAAAACAAATGGAAGAGTAGCTTTTATTATTCCTGTAATAAAGAGAGAAATTGTTCCTGAAAATTTTTATAAAAAATATATGCCAGAACCTAAAAGAACATTAGGACAAAACATTGCTAAAAACTGGAAAAGATTTTGGAGCAGAATATTTAAAGGTTCCGGTAAGCAACCTCCACCGAATTCTTTTGTTGAATTAAATATTCATGAAACATGTTATGTTTTGAAACTGTATTATAAAAATCATTGTTATTATACTGTTTATAAAAAAGTACCTTACTAAAATTTAATATTGTTTCGTTTTTTATTAGCATTGTTAATATATGTAACAATTTTAAAAATTTTTGAAATTGAGGATTTTTTTTATCCTTTATATATATAAGAGAGGTTTATTATATGTATGAAGATGTTCATTTTTCAGGGATAGAAATTTCAGGTAATGATCCAAGAATGAGATTTAGAAATTCTCAAGACCCGATATATGTTGCGTATGATTTTGTTGAAAATCAGTCTATTTCTAAACTTGCTAAAAGTTTTGTCAAAGATCAAATCAATGGTGTAATTAAATTTGTTTCTAAAATAGGTCATTAAAAAACAGCATCGATATTTATTAAGTAGCAATGCTGTTTTTATATTTGTTTTTTATGTATTAAGCAGTCAAAGAATTTATTAATTCTTTGATTGTATTTTCTGCGATTGTTAATTCCTCTATTCTATTTTTAGTTTGTGCTAAAACTTCTTCAGGAGCATGTTCAACAAAGTTTTTGTTATTTAATCTGTTTTCAAGGCCAAATTTTTCCTTTGAAAGCTTTTCTAATTTTTTATTTTGACGTGCAATTTCTGTATCAATATCAATTAATCCGGCAAGAGGGATACTAAGCTTTGCATTGCCCACAGTAGCTGAACCTGCTTGTTTTATCACTGTATCTGCTGAAATATATTCAATATTTTCAACTTTTGCAAGACGTTTAATATATGATTCAGCTTTTTTAAACAGAGTTGTTTGATGTTCATCTGCTGAAATTTTTACATCTACCGGTGATTTTACAGGTACACCGAAACTTTGTCTTACATTTCTTAAAGATTTTACTGTTTCAAAAACAATATCAGCTTGCTCTGCTTCATCTCCGAAAATAAATTGTTCACTATATACAGGGAAATGTGATTTCATTAAAATTTCAGAATCAAACTTACCAGGAAGCAGTTGTCTTATTTGTTCAGTTATATGAGGCATTACAGGGTGTAATAAACGCATTATGGCATCTGTAACGTATAAAAGAACTCTTTTTGTATTATCTTTTAGATTTTCATCTAAAAGTTGAATTTTAGCAATTTCAACATATTTATCACAGTATGAACTTCTGAAAAAGTCATATAAAGTTTGTGCATATTCACCAATATGATAAGTTGAAATTTGTTCATTAACAGCTTTTGCTGTTTTATTAAGTTCATGCAAAATCCATTTATCAATTATGGTTAATTTGTCAATTTCAATTGGTTTATCATCAACTCCATCAATATTCATTAATACAAATCTTGATGCATTCCAAATTTTATTAGCAAAATTTCTTCCGTACTCAAAACGTTCTTCGCTTATTTTTATATCTTGTCCTCCATAAGTACAAAGAGAAGTAAGAGTAAATCTCATTGCATCACAACCATATTTATCAATTAAAAGTACGGGGTCAATAGTATTTCCTTTTGATTTTGACATTTTTTGTCCGTGTTCATCACGAATTAAACCATGTATAAATACTGTTGGAAAAGGAACTTGACCTGTAAGTTCACAACCCATCATAACCATTCTAGCAACCCAGAAGAAAATAATATCAAAAGCAGTAACAAGAACACTTGTTGGATAGAATTTTTTATAGTCTGCAGCATCTGTATTTGGCCAACCCATTGTTTCAAATGGCCATAAACCTGACGAAAACCATGTATCAAGAACATCAGTTTCTTGTGTATATTTTTCAGGATTGGGGTTTTCTTTAGCTACAATCATTTCGCCTGTTTCATTGTTATAATAAGCAGGAATTTGATGTCCCCACCATAGTTGGCGAGATATACACCAATCTCGCATTTCGCTCATCCACCCTAAGAAATTTTTTGTCCAGCGTTCAGGAACAAATTTTAATGTTCCTTTTTCTACAGCATCAATACCTGCTTTTGCAAGTTTACTGGTTCTAACAAACCATTGTTCTGATAAAAGTGGTTCTATTGTTGTGTTACAACGTTGGCATTTTCCTACATTATGTTCATGATTTAAAGTTCGTAAAAGTAAACCATTCATATTTAACCAATCAATAGTCTTTTTACGAGCTTCATATCTATCCATTCCGTGTAATTCTTCAGGAACATCTGAACAAGCTTTCATACAACCTTTTTCATCAATTACCCATACAGGTTTAAGATTGTGTCGTTTACCAACTTCATAGTCATTGGGGTCATGTGCCGGTGTAATTTTAACGGCACCTGTTCCAAAAGATTTATCAACATACTCATCGGCTATAATTGGAATTTCTTTGCCTGTAATCGGCATGCAAACTGTTTTTCCAATCAAATCTTTATATTTGTAATCAGATGGGTGAACAGCTATAGCTACATCTCCATAGATTGTTTCAGGCCTTGTTGTTGCAACTACAATTGCTCCCGGTTCATCTTTTAAATGATATTGAATTTCCCATAAATTTCCCTGTTCTGTTTCATATTCTGTTTCTATATCAGAAATAGCACTTTGACAGCGTGGACACCAATTTACAATATATGCACCTTTATATATTAAATCTCTTTCATATAACTTAACAAATGCTTCTTTTACTGCTTCTGAGCAACCTTTATCAAGGGTAAATCTTTGACGACTTCTATCAAAAGAGACACCTAATCTCTTAAATTGGTCTAAAATAGCACCCTTGTGGTCATTTGCCCAATTCCAAGTTGTTTCAAGAAATTTTTCACGTCCCAAATCGTGTCTGGTTTTTCCTTCTTCTCTTAATTTTTTTTCAACAACGTTTTGAGTAGCAATGCCGGCATGATCTGTTCCGGGCACCCAGAGTGCTTCATAACCAGACATTCTGTGATATCTTATTAAAATATCTTGCAATGTATTGTCTAAAGCATGTCCTATATGCAATACCCCTGTTACATTTGGTGGTGGAATAACTATTGAATAAGGTTTTTTATCAGATGTTTCATCTGCTTTAAAACAATCATTTTCTTCCCAAAATTTATAAATTTTTTCTTCTGTTTCAGAAGGATTATAAACGGTTGGTAATTCATTTATATTTGTCATAATTATAGCCTCTCTGTGTATAAAATTAAGATAACATAAAAAATATTTATATACTAATGTTAAATTGAAAAAAAAATGGTATAATAATAATGAGGTGTGTAATGGATTTTAATAATGAAGAAATTCTTGCATTAGAATCGTCTTTAAAAAATTATTTTTTAAGAGAAAAAGCCAGACATATTAAGAATGATGCAAATTTAAATTATAAATTAATGAAATATCGAGGATTATCATTGACTTTAGATGATTCTAATCCACGTAACATTTTATTTGTTGTCGGTATTGCGACTTTTGAAGCTTCATTTGACACAAAAACAGGTTTAAGAGTAAGTGGTAGTTTAGCTGGAGATGAGAGGATTGTATATCAATGGTTTGTTTTTGGTGGTAATCAACAGGTTATAGCCGAAATTATTGATAACAGAAAGAAAAATAAAAAGAAAATTCAGTACGAAAGAAAAACCATGCAAATTGATGCAGATAATGATAAACAAAATTTTTCTAAAAACAATAATAGTTCCTTATAATTAAAATTTATAAATTTATCATTGGAAAAATTTTGATTTTCTATTAATATTTACAAACAGGAAGAATTATTATTTTTGAATTTGTAGTTAATATATGAATATTAAAATTATTGCTGTTGGAAAAATTAAAGAAAACTATTCTCTTAAGTATATTAATGAATATATTAAAAGATTGTTACCATATTTTAGAATTTCTATTATTGATATTCCTGCTGAGCAAATCCTCGATGAATCTCTCGCTGATAAATATAAATCCATTGAAGCTGATAAAATCTTATCTCATATTAAGTCTAATTCGTACATTATTACTCTCGAAATTTTAGGTAAAATGCTATCTTCTGAAGAATTTGCAAAAAAAATTAATGAAATTTCAACCTCAGGTTATCATGAATTGGTTTTTATTATTGGCGGGGCTAATGGTTTGCATAAGAAAATTTCTGATATAGCTAATTTTAAATTGAGCTTCTCTAAAATGACCTTTACTCATCAATTTATTAAAATTATTTTAACTGAACAAATATATAGAGCTGCTAAAATTAATTCAAATGAACCTTATCATAGATGAAATATTTATCTATTAATGAAAATATACATTTTTAACAAATTTATTTATATCAGATATAATGTATATTAAGCATTAAATTATTAATAAGGTGTTTTTATGAGTAAAGATTTTGTACTTTTATATAATTTATCCCAAACTTTGACAATATTCGCAAATTTGAAAAATGATAAAGTATTCTATAATTTATTACATCTTTTAGAAATTTTATCTAAAAAAGATGCTAAGGAACAAATATATCCTGAAGCTCTACAATTTTATTCTGATTTATGCTCTGAATTGTATAAACAAGATAAATCAGCAAGTTTACCAAATTATTTATATGACTTAGTATTATATAATGAAAATTCTTTTTCAATTTTATGCGCTAAAAATAAATTCCATGAAATTTCTGCACATATAATTAATGCTGTGAAAAATGATATTAAAACAATTAGATTATTTTCTGAAATAACATGCGATGAATTACTCTCCGAAATTTTGAAAAATAATCCTAAGCTGGAAAAAATTAAAAATAATCTTCCTACATATTCTAATTCTTTTAAACATTATGGTAAAAAAGATATCTGGGAAAATTATTTATCGGATTTTGTAAGGTTCTATAATAAAAACGGTGTCGGCGACTTTGCAAAATATTATTCTTTTAGAGTAAACGGTGATGGCATTTTGGAACCGGTTTTACATCCGGATAAAGTAAAGTTGGAAAATTTAAAATTATATGAAGCTCAAAAACAAAAAGCAAATGATAATATAGTAGCTTTTATGTCCAATAATCCATATAATAATGTGCTTTTATACGGAGATAGGGGAACAGGAAAATCTTCTTGCGTTAAAGCTCTTGCTAATGAATATGCTGAACTGGGTTTAAAAATTATTCAACTTGAAAAAACGAAAGTAAAATACCTCGGTTCTATATTAGATAAATTAGCTGATAATCCTCTTCGTTTTATTATTTTTATTGATGATTTAACTTTTAATGAAGATGATGATAATATGGCTACTTTAAAAGCCGTTTTGGAAGGCTCTCTATCTTCTCAACCTGACAATACTGTTATTTATGCAACTTCAAATAGACGCCATATTGTCAAAGAAACATTTACGGCTAGAGAAGGTGATGAAATTCATAGAGAAGATACTATAGATGAAATAATGTCTTTATCAGACAGATTTGGGTTAATGATTACTTATCAAATGCCTTCTAAAGAAAATTTCATTGAAATTACTAAACAATTAGCTAAAGATAGAGGTATTGATGTTTCTCCTGAAGAACTTGAAACAGGTGCTGAAAAATTTGCACTCGCAAAAGGGTATCGCTCTCCCAGAATTGCAAAACAATATCTTGATTTAACTTTTAAAAAATAAGGTACATTTTATGTCTTTTTTATTTTCCAAAGAATTTATAACTTATTGTATTATTGGTTTTTTCAATACAATTTTTGGTATTTCTGTCGCTTTTATTTCTTTGAATGTATTTTTATTAGGCTATACTTTATCAACTTTGATGGCATATTTCTTCGGTAATATTGTTTCATTTTTTTTAAATAAGAAATTTACATTTAAAAATAAAGATAAATCTTTCTTTCAATTTATAAAATTCTTTCTAACAATGCTACCTGCTTATGTTATATCTTATTGGCTCGGTTATAAAATAGCTCATTATTTATCAGTATTTTTTATTTCTTTCTTGAAATTCTTGACAAATTTATTTGCTATTCCTCTGGAAAGATTGGTCGATAATTTTGCTGTTATATTGTCTATGGCAATATATTTGTTTGTAGGGTTTTCTGTTAATAAATTCTTTGTCTTTAAGCATAAAAATTAATTAGAATTATTCCTTAGATAATTAATTAAATTACTATTTTTGTACATAAAAAGTATAAATATCTGAACTTTTAATTTTAGCATGACCTCCCTTTATAAAAACAAATAAGATTCCTATACCAAAAAATCCCATTGTACCCGATGATAAAGGATACACCCACAAAGTTCTATTTGCTCCTGTTTTATTTATTTCTCCTAAAATTTTAATATTATCTATAGTAAAATTACTAATAACTATATCTGCCGGAATACCCATAAAATCATTGGGAGATATTGTTTCTATTCTGCCATTAACTTTTGTTCCTTTGGGATATATTTGATTATTAATTTTCACGTTATTTGTTGTAATAAAATCAATGTATTCTCCCTCTTGAACTTTTTTTCTTGTAGAAAAGTAATCTTTTATTGATATTTGTATTGGTTGCATTTCTTCATAATCAATATTAAAAAATTCTCTTGGTACTATTGTATTTACATTTTGGGGATAAAACTCCTTATAATCAACTTGAGTTTTGGAAATAATATTCTTTTTTTTATTTTTTTCTGCAAATTGGTCAGATATTTCTTCATATATATAGGGTTTAATTTTAAGGTTTTTATCCAGTTTTGTATCAACTAAGATATCTTGAATTTCAGGTTGATTTTTATTACCATCAGCACTTTTAGAAATATCTATACCATTGCCAAATGCACAGACATTCATAAAATTAATACAAAATATAATAAATAAAACTTTTTTCATTATTAACCTATTTATATATTACCGGCATATTTGTTTTTGATTCTAATTTTTTTTGAAATCTTGCACGATTTTCTTTTGAAGTTAATAAGAAGTTTTGATAATATGGATTTGATTTATAAGTGTTATTTACTAAGTATTCAGGATATTTTTTATAAATATATTCATATACCTCCATCATTCTTTTTGAAGTTAATGGGTGTGATGAATACCAATCATATCTCGCTTGAGGGAAGGTCTTACTCATAACAACAATAAGTGCAACAGGATTATATCCAGCATTAACCATATAATCAACTGCTCTTTTATCTGCTTTGTATTCGTATTTTTTAGGGGCAAATGAATAAGTCATAGGCGTAAAAAAGCCTCTGAAAATTCCATTATAACTATCAACACTATGTGAAATTTCATGTGCTAAAACTGCAGCTATTTCATCATCACAGCTTAATCTGTTATATAAACCTCTATATATTACAATTTGTCTGTCCCGAGTTCTAGAATAAGCATTTTTTGTTTTATTAATATCAAAATCAAAAACGGTTCTATGTTCTATACCATTAGAATTTAATATTCTAAATCCAATTTTATCAATGTTGTTTTGACATTCTATTACTGATGAAACACTAATTATCTCAGTATTTGACGCAAAAGATATATTTCCTAAAAACAATAAAGCTATAAATAAAATAAACTTTTTCATAATTTATACTCCATTTTCTGTTTTACAGACAAAAACTAATATAATAATTATACAAAAATATTAGAATTAAGACAATTTTTACAAGTCTACATTCTAATATTTTTGTTTACTTTTTACTATAAATATCTTATTCTTTATCTTCAGTTTGTTCTTTTTGTGTTTCTTCTGTTGCAGATTCTTCTTTTACTCCGTACATTGATTTATATAAATCAGGGTTAGATGGAGCTTCTTTTGGCTTCTTGTTTTCTATAGTATTTGTTTGTCTATTGTTATCTGTGTTTCTATAAGAACTTGCATAATGGTTAATCATGCTTGTATTATTATTAATTACAGTACTAGTCATTAAATTGATAAACATTTTCTTTTCCTTTCACACTTACTCTATGTTTTGTCTAACAATTATCAATTTTAAAAATTGCTTGTTTATGCCAAAATATTAAGAATTATAAACAAATTATTTGTTGTTTTTATTTATTTTTGGTAGTCCAAGATGGAAAAACGAAGCAAGTATTCTTATTAATATTGTTACTAAAATTGAAGATGAAACAGAAACAAAAGCATTTACTCCATTGATATACATAATGTAATATAATGATGCACCGATAATAGCTGCAGAAGCATAAATATCTTTGTATAAAACAAAAGGTATTTTACCTGCTAAAATATCTCGCAGCATACCCCCACCTATTCCTGTAACCACACCGACAAAAATAACTAAGAACGCATTGTCAGAATAGCCATTTATAATAGCTGTATTTGTACCTGTTACAGCAAAAACACCTAAACCAACAGCATCGAAAAAATTAATAATATCAACAACAATTTTTCTATTTCTCTTAAATTTTAAATTAGATGTAATACCAATAATAAAAGCTATACAAGAAGTTAAAAACGCAACAAATACATATAAAGAATTTTTAAACATTGCAGGAGGAATAATTCCTAATATAATATCCCTAATTGCACCACCACCAACAGCAGTGATAACACCAAGAACAATAATTCCGAATAAATCAAAATTCTTTTTTATTGCAATCATTGCTCCTGATGTTGCAAAGGCAATTATTCCAATTAATTCTATTATTAACATTTCTGTTCCAAAATTCATAACATCTCCATACTAATATTATTACAAATTAATTTTTTTGGTATAATCTAATTACTAAATAAGGAGTGTTAAATGAATAATAAAAAGTTGTTTAATGTTGTTTTTATGATTTTGATTTTTCTATTATCTGCAATAAATGAAGTATCTGCTTCTGTAATAAAATTTGCACAAATTTCAGATATACATTATCAACCGAAAGCTCCACAAAACGAAAAAAGTTTTAAATTGAAATTTTATGCACTAAATTTTTTAGATGATGCAATAGAACAAATAAAAAAAGAAAAAAATGTTAATTTTATATTGGTAACAGGTGATGCTGCTGATAAGCCGATTTATGAAGATTTTGATTTTATATATAAATATCTAAATAAAAACTTACCTTGTAAATGGTATTATGTTTTAGGTAATCATGATGTTTCACCCAATGGTATTAAAAAGGTAGACCAAATAAAAATTCTTTCTGAAAATGGGAAAAAAGAATTTGCAAAAGGTAAAACTTATTATTCTTTTAAACCCAAAAAAGATATGACTTTTATTGCTCTTGACGGCACCTATGAAAATAAGGTTACTTCTCAAGGGTATATACCTCCCGAACAATTAAACTTTGTTGATGAAACAATTGCAAAATCAAAAAATGATGCTATTGTTATATTTTTACACCATCCTATAACGTATCCTGCAAAAGCTTCTGACCATAATGTTATTAATGACTTTGCTTTAAAAGAAATATTAAAAAAATATAATAATCCTATAATGGTTATAGGTGGACATTTTCATGCTTGCAAAATTGAACAAGAATACAATATTATAGAAGTGGCTTCACCGGCTCTTGTCAGTTATCCTAATGCATTTAGATTTATAACTATTGATAATAAAAAAAATAAAACTACTTTTACCATAGATTATAGAGAAACAACACTTAAAGATTTGCAATCGATTGCAAAAGAAAAATTAACCTGGGGACATAAATGGGTATATGGAAATTCTTCTGATAGACTTACAACTATTGTTGTGGACAAAAGAAAAAAAAATTAGTAAACTCTAATTAAGAAAGAGATTTAAAATGGAGAATACAAATAAATTTACAGTAAAATTTAGAGGAATAAGGGGGTCTTATCCTACTCCTTTAAAAGGTTTTTTACAAATTGGAGGAAATACTTCTTGTGTTGAAATTAATGTTGGTGGACATTTAATTATACTTGATGCAGGTACAGGAATTATTTCTTTAGGTAATGAACTAATGAAAAAACATATTGCTTCTTCTGATGATTTCTTTACCAGAACACCCATAAATGCAACTATTCTTTTAAGTCATATTCACTCTGATCATATTCAAGGGTTTAATTTTTTTAAACCTTTAAATATTTTAACTTCAAAAATAAGAGTTTTTGGTTCAAGTGATTATAATGAATCATTGCAAAATAATATCCAACAGTTATTGTATGGAAAATCTTTTCCTATTTCTATAAATGATATATCAGCAGATTTAGAAATCTCAAATATTACAGAAAGTGAAATTTTAATTTTTGGCCAAAATAATCCTATCCCATTCAAAAAACGTTTTATTTCAGCAGATGATATAATACCTTCGGGTGAAGAAGTGATTATAAGCTGTATGAAATCCTTTGCTCATTATCCTGATGGTGTAATGATTTATAAAATTTCATACAAAGATAAGTCTTTAGTTTACGCAACAGATAAAGAAAGTTACGTTGGAGCAGATAAAAAATTGGCATTTTTTGCAAGAAATACTGATTTATTGATTCATGATAGTCAATATACAGGAGAAGATTATTTATCTCCAATTGCTCCAAAGCAAGGTTTTGGTCATTCAACATTTGAAATGGCTATTGAAACAGCAAAGGCTGCACAGGCTAAAAAACTTGCTTTCTTCCATTTTGACCCTTCATATGATGATGAAAAATTGAAAAATATTGAAAAATATTATCAAGGGCAATTTGAAAATTGTTTTATGGCTTATGAAGGATTTGAAACAGAATTATTATGAAAATAATATCTTTCATTTTTATTTTGTTTTTATCTGTGTTTTTATTTTGTGGTGCAACAAATTCTGCATATATCATAGATGCAGAGGCTAATGCTGCCAAACATAATAATTTAGGCATTTTATGGCTTCAAGAAAAATATTATTTCGGAGCAATTAAAGAGTTTGAAATTGCAATTGATTTAAGTCCTAATACCCAAGCTTCTGCTGTTTATTATAACAATTTAGGAAGAACATATTTAACAATAGGTTATCCTGAACTTGCAGAACCAAAGTTTCTTATTGCTATAAAAAAATATCCTCTTAATTTTGAATATTATCTTAACCTTATTGAGGCTTATGGAAAACAAAATGTATTATCTCAGAAGTTAAAATATCATAAAAAGAATAGAAAAAATAATCTTGACGACATTATTATTGCTCTTATATATGGTGCCTTGGGTGAAACAAATACTGAAATTACTATGTTAGATGATTTTTGTAATAATGAACCGGATTTAATAATCACATCAGCTGTAAGAAAATATATAACAGAACATTCTAAATATTTGAAATATAATCAAAATAATATAAAATAAAACATATAATATAATATGAGGCTATAATAGAAATGGAATCTTTGGAGCTATTAAAAAGAATACATACAATAAATATTAGAAGTGAAAATTTATTTGCAGCTCAAGCCCAACAAAATAGTCCTGTTAAAGAAAAATCAAATTTAAAAAGTAATGAAAAAATTAATAGAATACAAAATAAAAAAGTTCTACTAAACAAAAATGATAAATATGATACTATCCAAAAGGAAAATTATATACCAACATTGTGTATATCTAAAAAGGAATACGAATCTATTGTTAATAAAAGACCATTAATTAAATTCAGACCTGTAGTCAATACGTTCATAAAAAGTAGTGATAAGTCTTTACTTGCAGAAAGTTTATCTGTTCCCAAAAGACAAGTTGATGGAGTCATTAATGAAACAATTCAATATTTGTTATACAAAAACCCTTCAAGTATTTATTATAATCCTTATAAAGAGTTTAATGATTTATATTTAGAAGAAGAATTTAAAAAACTTATGCTAGAAAAACATATTACAAATCCTATTGAAATAGAGCAACAAGAATTATTGTACTATCAAGAACATTGCTCAATTATAGAGCCATATATATATAGACATGGGACAAAAGAACAACTTATAGATTATATGAAATTACAGCTTTCTGATGCAAAGTCTGCACTTAAAAATTTATACAATATATTAGACACAGAAAGCAGTGGATTATATTCATATTTTGAAAGACCGATACATGTTCTTGATAACAGAACAATACTTAAAATGGAAAATATTATAAAAGATGGTTTAGGTGAAGCACATAATAAAGGTTATATCTCTCAAGATTCATATAATCAAAATGTACAATGGGCATTAGATAGAATTTATGCAATTCAATCTGATACTTCGCTAAAAGAAGCCTTTAAAATAGTGGCAAAGAACAGTTAAAAGAAAGGATAAAATTATGGCAAAAGATGCAAGCTTTGATATAGTTTCAGAATTTGACAGACAAGAATTGGTTAATGCTGTTGACCAAGTCAAAAGAGATATTACGTCGAGATTTGACTTAAAAGATAGTGGAACGGAAATTGAATTAGATGCAGATAAAATGATAACAATAACAGCCAAAGATGATATGAAACTAAGAAATGTTATTGATATATTGCAATCAAAAATGGTAAAAAGGAATTTAAGTATAAAGATATTAGATGCACAACCTAAAGAAAATGCATTAGGAGGAAATATTAGGCAAGTTTTTAATTTAAAAAAAGGTTTGTCAATGGAAATAGCAAAAAAAATTGTTGCAGATATTAAAAATACAAAATTAAAAGTTCAAGCATCAATACAAGGAGAACAAGTTAGAGTATCAGGAAAAAGCAAAGATGATTTGCAAGCTATAATCAAGCTAATGCGTGAAAATGAAGAAAAATATGATATCGCATTACAGTTTACAAACTATAGATAATTTAAGAAATAGGATATATTAAGTGTTCTTAAAATATTAAGTAATTATAAATAATTTTATGAAAACCCCTAAATTCTAATAAAGAAAAAAGAATTAGAGGTTTTTTTAATTAGGAAAAGAAGATACAAAAACTACAATTAAGAGAAGGAAAATTGATGTAGACATATGAGTCTGAAAATTTGTTCAAAGAAGGTTATTATCCATATCATTAGAAATTTGTATAAAATATGTAAACTACAAGAATAGAAAAACATTGTGTACCGACGTGAAACATTTTTATTATGTCGTAAATGGTCATTATATTATTTCATTAAATAAAGACTTTAAAAATACCAGATATTATTAAATTTACTAAAATTTTTTAATTTTATATTATCAATATTCTTTGCAAATTTTGTTTGTTAGTTTTATTATATTTACGTTTAAAATTTTTATATAAGATTTTTATAGGAATACTCAACTTTATGGATATGTTTTTTATTGCTTTAGGTTTATTGCTTTTAGGAGGAATTTTTCCATTTTTTGTTAATGATAATTCGAAAATCAAAATATGTTCATATTTTGCAGGTTTATCTACTGTCGTTTTCGTTCTTTATTCAATATTGGTACTATTAACAGGTAAACCAATTATTGCAAATATCTATCTATCTTCACTATTCGGTAATGTCAATTTCGTTATAGATGCATTATCGGCATTTTTTATACTAATAATATCTGTTATGAGTTTTATAGGTATCATATATGCTAATGGGTATTTAAAATCTTATATTGGAAAAAATAAATTTAATATCTCTGTTCATTGCTTCTTCTTAATGCTCTTAATTGCTTCTATGATTGGGGTTGTTACTGTCCAAAATTCCTTATTGTTTTTAATATTATGGGAAATTATGTCTCTTTCTTCATTCTTTCTTGTTATTTTTGAAAGTGATAAAAAAGAAGTTATTTCTTCTGGTATTAAATATTTAATATATATGCATCTTTCTGTTATATTCATAATCTTAGCCTTTGCTCTATTGAATATTTATTCTGGAAGTTTGAATTTTATGGATTTTTCTGAATTACTATCAAAAAATAAACATTTTTCAAATATTGTATTTTTACTAGCTTTTACAGGATTTGGAATAAAGGCAGGTTTCTTTCCTTTTCATAACTGGCTTCCTGATGCTCACCCTGCTGCACCAAGCCATGTTTCCGGAATTATGTCCGGTGTTATGATAAAAACAGGTATATATGGTATTTTAAGAATTCTATATTTGATTAGCATTCCATCAAAATTAATGGCATATACCGTACTTATCATTGCTCTTTTATCATCAATGTATGGTGTTTTATATGCAATTACCCAACACGATATAAAAAGACTCCTTGCATATCACAGTATAGAAAATATTGGCATTATTGGTATCGGTATTGGTATTGGGCTGATTGGCATAGTTTATAATAATCCCGTTGCTGCTGTTTTAGGTTTTTCAGGTGGTCTTTTACATATTTTAAATCATTCAATTTTTAAAGAATTATTGTTCTTTTCTGCCGGAAGTGTTTATAAACAAACTCATACAAGAAATATAGAATATCTTGGTGGAATTATTAAAAACATGCCATATTCTTCATTGCTTTTTGCTATTGGTTCTATTGCTATTTCCGGTTTACCTCCATTTAATGGTTTTATTAGTGAACTCCTTATATATGGAGCAATGATTTCTGGCTTACCTGCACCAAATACTACTGTTTTTATAACTATTATTGTTTCTTTAGCTTCTCTAGCTATAGTTGGAACAATGGCTATTCTTTGTTTTACAAAGGCTTTTGGGGTAATGTTTTTAGGTTCTCCAAGAAGTGAACAAGCTGCAAATGTCCAAAATGATGTTGAAAAAATTATGATTATTCCAATGGTAATATTAGCATTTTTTGCATTAATTATTGGTATTTTCCCTCAATATGCTGCAAGTTTAGTCCTTTCTCCTGTCTCTTTATTCATCCAAGGCGAAATAATAATCAATGTTTTTGCTATACTAATTCAATTACTATCTTATATTAGTTTATTATTCTTTGTTTTTATTTTAATTATTCTTATAATTACCGGATTGAAGTTTTTTATTTCTAAAAAATCTCGTCAATATTCAACCTGGGGCTGTGGTTATGATAAACCTAATAACCATATGCAATATACAGCTTCATCTTATGCTGATTTGTTTGTCTCTACATTAAAACCTATGTTTAAACGTATTGCTCATATTAAAAAGCCAAAAGAATTATTTCCTAAAGATGCATACTATGAGGTTGAAATTGAAGATATTGAAGAAGCTTATATTGTTAAGCCTTTATTAAAATTTGATGAGAAAATTCTTTCAAAATTTGAAAAAATTCAAAACGGAAATATTCAACAATATATTTTGTTTGGATTAATCTTTCTTTTAATAGCTATAATAGGTTTGAAATATTTTGGATAATGAGGTTTTTATATGTTGGATATTTTCATAAATATATTTATTCTTTTAACTGTTCCATTCTTAATGATTGGTGTAATAAAAAAAACTAAAGCTTTTTGGAGTGGTAGAAAAGGTATAAATATTTTTCAGCCGTTTTGGGATTTTTTAAGATTGTTAAATAAAGAAACAGTTTATAGTTCAACTACATCTTGGATATTTAAAATAACCCCCATCATAAATTTTTCTGTAATATTTTTTGCATCATTATTTGTTCCTATGGCAAATGGTTTGGCAATTATTAATATCCCTTTTGCTTTTATTATTTTTTCTTATGTTTTAGCTTTGGGAAAATTTTTCACATTAATATCTGCCTTGGATACAGGAAGCAGTTTCGAAGGTATGGGTGCTTCCAGAGAAGCTTGTTTTTCTACTCTTGTTGAACCTGCTTTTTTTATAGCAATTGGTTCAATAACTGCATTAACTCAAAATTATACCTTTCAAAGCTTAAAATTAATTTTGGAAAATGCCGGTATATATGGGTATTTAGTTATAACATTAGCAATTATAACTCTTTTTATAATGCTATTAATAGAGTGCTCCAGAGTTCCTGTTGATGATCCTGCTACACATTTAGAATTAACGATGATTCACGAAGTTATGATATTAGATAATTCCGGTATTGATTTAGCTCTAATTTTATGGACATCTGCTATTAAAATGTTTTTATTTGCTTCTTTAATTTCTGCATTAATTATTCCAACAGGATTACCACAGATAATATCAATATTACTGTTTCTTTCAATAATTTTTATTATTTCAATAATTATCGGAACAATTGAATCATCTACTGCAAGATATAGAATGACTCACGTTTTTGAATTTGTATTTATAATGTCTATTACAGCTCTTTTAATACTAACTCTTGTAACATATAAACTTTATGGGAATTAACGAATATGGAAAATATTTTTATAATTTTATTTGGATTATCAATGATTTATATTTCTGCAACAAGCAGACTTACTTCTCATATTAATATTTTAATTATTCAAGGCTGGCTGTTATTTTTTATCTGTATATCAGGAATTTCAAATGAACAATGGTTTAATTTTGGTCTGTTTGATAATATAAAAGTTAATTTACCACATTTGTACAGTATAATATTTATAATTGTAGAAACATTAGTTGTAAAAGCATTTGTTATTCCTATGTTTTTGAAAAAAGTTTTAAGGAAAACAAATGCCCACAGAGATTCTGAAGCAAATATTCCTCATTTTTATGCACTTGTAATTTCCAGTTTAATATTATTTGCCGGTTTTATTGCTGCTAGTATTCAATCATCTGTTTTTGAATTAATTTCATCATTACATTTTGGTGTGTCCATAGCTGTTATTATTATTAGTCTTTGGCTAATAACTATTAAACATACTGTTTTATCAAATGTAATAAGTTTTATCACTATGGAAAATGGAATATTTTTGTTATCACTTTCTGTTGCAAATGAAATGCCTATTATTATTAATTTAGGTGTTTTACTTGATATTTTCATTGCAGTATTTATATTAGGTATGCTTGTTAATGAAATAAATACAAAATTTGAAGATTTAGAAGTTTCTCAATTATCTGAATTAAAGGACTATGAATAAGTATGATTAATTTAATTTTATTATTTCCTATTTTAGCTTGTTTTATTATATTTTTATTTAAAAATAAAAATTTAAGTAATATGATGATAACGTTATATGCAATAATTCATCTGGTTACATCAGGATTAATTGGTTTAGGAATAATACCTGAATTATCACAAAACAAATTTTTTGCTATAGATAACTTAAATAAAATATTTTTAATAGTTTTATCTATTGTTTATATGGCAGTTGCTATATATAACAATGAATATATGAAAAATGAAAATATTAATAAATTAAGGCATTATGCTTATGCAGTACTTTTATTTATTTTTTCAATGACCGGAGCAATTTTGAGCACCAATTTAGGTATTATGTGGATTTTCATAGAAGGGACAACTTTAGCAAGTGCTTATTTAATATATTTTCATAAGACTAAACATTCTATTGAAGCAGCTTGGAAATATGTTTTTATTTGCTCAATAGGAATTGCATTAGCTTTTGTAGGAATTATCCTTTTAACTGTTGCAACAGGGAATTTAAGTTCTCTCTATTGGGCTGATTTGTACAAAAATGCACATTTATTTAATCCATTTTGGCTTAAAATGGCTTTTGTATTTATAATGTTTGGAATTGGTACTAAAATGGGACTAGCACCTGTTCATTTTTGGTTACCAGATGCACATGCTGAAGCTCCATCACCAATTTCTGCATTACTATCAGCAACTCTGTTAAATTCAGCATTTTTAATGATTTTAAATGTTTTTAAAATCACTATTTTGGCAGGTTGCGATGGATATGCAAGGTTAATGTTATCGGTTATGGGATTTTTATCCTTATTTATAGCTGCAGTTTTTGTTTATCATATCAATAATTATAAAAGAATGCTTGCTTATTCTTCTGTTGAAAACATGGGAATTCTTGCAATTGGTACAGCACTTGGTGGCAATGCTATGATTGCTGTTATTCTTCATTTAATCGGGCATTCTTTTATAAAAGCATCTTTCTTTTTAACTTCAGGAAATATTTTAAAAATTTATGATACAAAAAAAATAAAATCTATAACCGGATTAATGATAACTGATAAAAAAACAGGCTGGTTATGGCTGTTATCTTTTATAGGAATAACTGCCCTCCCTCCATCGGTTCTTTTTATAAGTGAATTTTTAACAATAAAAACAATGTTGGAAAAATGGTCTTATATATTACCAATTATATTTTTAATTTTATTGACAATTATTTTATATGGAATCGGTAAAGCTGTTTTATCCATGTCTTTCGGTAATGAAAAAATTAATGTAAATAGACAGGACTTTGATAATAGAATGTATGTTCCTCAATTTGTTCTGATTATATTAGCATTTATACTTGGTCTTTATATTCCCCAAGATTTTTCAAATATAATATATAACGCTGTAATCGGATTTTAACGGAGATATATAAATGAAATGGATATTAACTGAAAATAATAAAAAAATAAATTCTCTTGAAATTCCGACAATTTCAATTGAAGATTTAAAACACGATTTAAAAAATATGAACTTACGAGTTGTGGGATTTTTCGGTAAACAAGAATTTGAAAATATTAGATTATATGTTACTTTGGCTGATGATAAAAATGGAATATTTTATATTTCGTCTGTTCTATTTAATCCTAATGAAAAATCTTATGAAAGTTTAACACAAGATTTTCCTGCCTTTCATATATTTGAAAGAGAATTTTATGAAGAATTTGGAATAAAACCGTTAAATCATCCTTGGCTAAAACCGATACGACATAATCAGGATAAATATCCTTTCTTTAGTATGAGAGGTGAAGATGTTCATGAAGTTGCTGTTGGACCAATTCATGCCGGAGTAATTGAGCCGGGACATTTCAGATTTATGTGTCAGGGCGAAAAAGTTTATGACTTGGAAATTATGCTCGGTTATCAGCATAGAGGAATAGAAGAACTTATTTTAAACAGTAGTAATTTTAATAACAGATTAGCTGAATCTATTTGTGGAGATACTGTTATAGGACATAATATGGCTTATTCTATGGTTATGGAATCACTGTCTGATACCAAAATTTCAGAAAAAAGTAAAATAATAAGAAGAATTGCTCTTGAACTTGAACGTATGGCTGTTCATATCGGTGATATGGGGGCTATATCAGGAGATATGGCATATCTTCCGGGTGCTTCAATTTTTGGGACAACAAGAACTCTTGTTATAAATACAATGCTTGAAATTTGTGGTAGTCGATTTGGAAGAGGATTAATTAATGTTGGTGGCATTAATTTTGACATTGACCATAGTATGGAGCAAAAAATTATTGCTATGCTTGATGAAGTTTTACATATAACTCAAAAAACAGTCAAAGTGATGCTTAAAAAATCTTCTTGTATATCGAGAATGGAAAAAACAGGGTTTGTCAGCACTGAAAACGCAAGATTGCTTGGAGCTGTTGGTATGGCTGCTCGTTCATCAGGTGTGAATATTGATTCAAGATTTGATTTTAAAGATGAATTTTACCAATTAATTGGTAAAAAACTTAACTTCAAAGCAACAGGTGATGTTTATTCAAGGTTCAGACTCAGATACGAAGAAGTACTACAGTCGGCAAATTTTATTAAAAATTTATTAGAAATTTTACGACAATATAATAAGCAAAATTTAAAATCAGAAATAGGATTTGTTTCACCAAATTCTTTTGTTATTTCTTCTGTGGAAGGCTGGAGAGGAGAAATTGTACATATAGCAATAACAGGTGCAAATTCAGAGCTTTTAAGATATAAAATAAAAGATTCGTCTTTTAATAATTGGTATATGCTTGCAATGGCTGTGAGAAATAATGGTATATCTGATTTCCCATTATGTAATAAAAGCTTTAATTTATCATATTGTGGAAATGATTTGTAATAAAGGGATAAAATAATGATAGAAACAATAAAACTAAAATATATGCAAGGTAATAAATTTATTCCTGATATAGAAAATGCACCAATGAGAGAACAATTTAGAGGTTTTCCGATATTAAATAATAATGCTAAAAAGCCTGAAATTTCCTGCTGTCCGACCGGTGCATTATCTTTAGAACCATTATCTATAGATTTAGGAAAATGTACTCTATGTGGAAATTGTAAATGCGAAGCTATACAATTTTCTAATCGATATAAACTGGGGGCAACATCAAGAGAAAAACTTATTATTACAGAAAATATGACTGCTGATGAATTTGAAAAAATTGCTATTCAATCAAGAACTGAAATAAAAAAAATATTTTCAAAATCACTAAAGCTAAGACAAGTTTCGGCTGGTGGCTGTAACGGTTGTGAAATGGAATTAAATGCTTGTTCTAATTGCAATTTTGATATGGGAAGATTTGGAATTGAATTTGTTGCATCACCAAGACATGCTGATGGATTGGTTATTACAGGTCCAATCACAAAAAATATGGCTTATGCACTTGAGGACTGTTATCATTCAACTCCAAATCCAAAAATTGTCATTTTGACAGGTGCTTGTGCTATATCAGGTGGAATATTTCAAAATTCAACACAAATAAATAGAGAATTTTTAGAAAAATATCCTATTGATTTATATATTCCGGGTTGTCCAACTCACCCTCTTACATTTATTAATGCGATTTTGAAGTTTATTTCGAATAAATAATTCCAATTTTATTTTGAGTTTGAATATATAACTGTGCCAATAATTGCTGGAACTGTTATCGGTGCAAGTACCCAGAGTCCTAGTTGAATCACTTTTAATCCTGTATTTTCAACAGCTTTT